>CALDHV010000015.1 GCA_937902305.1 uncultured Clostridia bacterium | reverse complement strand
TCTCACTGCTCAATGTCCGGATATTTTCAAGGTATGTATCTATGTTGTCTGCCATACTGTTGAAAGAACCGGCGATCAGCCCCAGCTCGTCCTCCCCGGAATAGCCGATCCTTTTGCTTGAGTGCGTTCCTTCCTTCATATATTCCGTCATGGTACGGCTGATCTCCTTGGCGGGAACAGAGATCCTTTTATACAGCACAAGGTCAAGCACCAGAAAAAGGACGACAAAAACAAGCAGAATGACCCGGATCGCTTGGAAATGAACAAGTATTGCCGTTTCTGCCGCAAGCACACGGTTCATCGCGAAACCAAATAAACGATTAGGAGGAAAACACCATGCTTCTGTGGGGATTTATTTTCCTGGTAGCCGGCCTGCTGACCGATCTTATTCTTTTCCTCTGTAACCTGGATTTGTTTTCCAAGATCTCCGCACTGGGCTTCGGCGGCTACATCCACGCATTCTTCGACAAAAGCTATCTGACCACTGCCAAGACCATCTTTTTGATCGGCGCGGTGGCGATCGTGCTTGGCTTGGTGCTGTATATCATCGGTCGTGCCAAGAGCAAGCGTGAGGGCGAGGATAAGCAGATCATCCCGAACAGCGTGAAAAAGTTCTTCCGGGATTGCAAAGGCGAGTTTAAGAAGATCGTTTGGCCGACCTTCCCGTCGGTCGCCAAGAGCACGTTTGTCACGTTGGTCATGTGCGCCATCACCGGTGTCGTGATCGTGGCGTTCGACGCGGGCTTGAGTGCGCTGGTTCGGTTGCTGACAAACCTGTAATTAGGGAGGCTGGGTATGGACGAACAAGCAAAATGGTATGTGGTGCATACCTTCTCGGGCTACGAAAACAAGGTTGCCACGAACCTGGAAAAAATCGTCGAAAACCGCCACCTACAGGACTGGATCCAAGAGGTGCGCATCCCGACCGAGACGGTTGTCGAGATCAAGGATGAGGTACGCAAAGAGGTCGAGCGCAAGATCTTCCCGAGCTATGTGCTTGTGAAGATGGTTATGAGCGACGACAGCTGGTTTGTGGTGCGCAATGTGCGCGGATGCACCGGCTTTGTCGGCCCGAACGGGGAGCCTGTTCCGCTGACCGATGCCGAGGTCGCCGCGCTCGGTGTGGAGAAAAAGGAGATTGTGGTCAACTACCGCGTGGGCGATACCGTCCGTATCGTGGATGGCCCGCTTGCCAATTTCTCCGGCACGGTCGATGAGATCGACCGCGACAAGAATATGGTGCGCGTCACCATTTCGATGTTCGGCCGCGAGACGTCGGTCGAGCTTCAATTGGAGCAGGTCGAGGAAATGGCTTGACCCGTTCTGCTGTAAGATGAAAGTTTGGGGCATATAGCCCCCTACCCGTGCGCCGGACACTTTTCCGGCTGTGGGAGGAGCGTGGCGCATCGCGCCGACAGCTCCGACTGACCACAATTTTTGGAGGTGCAGTAAAAATGGCTCAGAAAATCACCGGTTACATCAAGTTGCAGATCCCGGCCGGCAAAGCGACTCCGGCCCCGCCTGTTGGCCCTGCGTTGGGTCAGCACGGTGTCAACATTATGTCGTTCACCAAAGAGTTCAACGAACGCACGAAAAATGATGTCGGAATGATCATTCCGGTCATCATCACGGTCTATGCCGACCGTTCGTTCTCGTTCGTGACCAAAACTCCTCCGGCGGCCGTGCTTTTGAAGAAAGCGGCCGGTATCGAGAAGGCTTCCGGAGTGCCGAACAAGACCAAGGTGGCACAGGTCACCAAGGAGCAGGTACGCAAGATCGCCGAAACGAAAATGCCCGACCTGAACGCCGCCAATATCGACACTGCGATGAGCATGATCGCCGGTACGGCACGTAGTATGGGCATCACCGTTGTTGACTGATCGTCCGTCAACCGAACAAACGTGGGAGGAACCCCCATATTCCGATTAACCACAATGGAGGAAATAACCGATGAAACATGGTAAAAAATATGTCGAGAGCGCCAAGCTCATCGACCGCGCTACTCAATATGACATCGCCGAGGCGATGGATCTGACCGTCAAGACCGGCAAGGCCAAGTTTGACGAGACTGTCGAGGTTCACGTCCGTTTGGGCGTTGACGGCCGTCACGCGGATCAGCAGGTTCGCGGCGCCGTCGTTCTGCCGAACGGTACCGGTAAAACGTCCCGCGTGCTCGTTTTCGCCAAGGGCGACAAGGTGCAGGCGGCGCTGGATGCCGGCGCGGATTTCGCCGGTGCCGACGAGCTGGTCGCCAAGATCCAGGGCGGCTGGATGGATTTCGATGTCGTTATCGCCAGCCCGGATATGATGGGTCTGGTGGGTCGCTTGGGTAAGGTGCTCGGCCCCCGTGGCTTGATGCCGAACCCGAAGGCGGGCACCGTTACGCCGGATGTTGCCAAGGCTGTGACCGAGGCGAAGGCCGGTAAGATCGAGTACCGTCTGGATAAGGCGAACATCATTCACTGCCCGATCGGCAAGATCTCCTTCGGCGCCGACAAGTTGCAGGAGAACTTCGATGCCCTGCTCGGCGCTATCGTCAAGGCGAAGCCGGCGGCGGCAAAGGGTCAGTATATCAAATCCTGCGTCGTGGCGTCCACTATGGGCCCCGGCATCAAGATTAACCCCGCCAAGCTCGGCGGCTGATCAACGGCTACAACGGCTTTTGCCGTATAGCATATAACGGTTGCTGTTCTTCCACAGACAGCAGGCGCGGCATCTCCGCCGCCTAACGAACCGCCGGCTTGCCGGCAGTCGCCTGCCGAGGAGAGAAGCGAAAACCGAGATCCGCTCGCGGATCGACGTGGACAATTCCCTCTCCTGTGGAAACATGGGAGAGGTTTTCTTTTACATGGGAAAGAATGGCAATGATTTTGTCATTCGGAGGTGAAATGAATTATGGCAAGTGAGAAGGTACTGCAAGAGAAGCAGGCATTGGTTGCGGAACTGGCTCAGAAGATCGGTGGCGCCACCACCGGCGTTATCGTGGATTACAGCGGTATCACCGTGGCGGATGACACGGTTCTGCGTAAGCAGCTTCGTGAGGCGGGTGTCCACTACACCGTTGTCAAGAACACGCTTCTCAAACGCGCCGCCCAGGCAGCGGAGCTCAACGGGCTGGATGACGTGCTCAACGGCACGACCGCGCTGGCTTTGAGTGATGACTATGTCGCCGCCGCCAAGATCCTCTGCAAATACGCCGAGGGTAAAGACAACTTCAAGGTCAAGGCGGGCTTTATGGACGGTGAGGTCATCGACGCCGCCAAGGTTGTGGAGCTCTCCAAGCTTCCGTCCAAGGAGGGTCTACTGTCGATGCTGCTCAGCGTTTTGAATGGCCCGATCCGCGGATTGGCGGTTGCTCTGAACGCTGTCGCGGAAAAGTCCCCTGCGGCTGAAGAAGCCGCTACCGCCGAGGCTGAAGCCCCCGCTGAAGCTCCGGCCGCCCCTGCCGAGGCTGTCGCTGAAGCTCCCGCCGCCGAATAAGGCGAACACAACACACAAAATCAACAAAAGTTTGGAGGAAAAGAATTATGTCTGAAAAAATCACTGCTATGATCGATGAGATCAAGGCTCTGACGGTTCTCGAGCTGTCCGAGCTGGTCAAAGCCATTGAAGAGGAGTTCGGCGTTTCCGCCGCTGCTCCGGTCGCCGTTGCCGCCGCCGCGGGTGCTGCTGCCCCCGCCGCCGAGGAAAAGACCGAGTTCGACGCCATTCTGGCGGAGGTCGGTGCCAACAAGATCCAGGTTATCAAGGTTGTCCGCGAGGTCACCGGTTTGGGTCTGAAGGAAGCCAAGGATCTGGTTGACGGCGCTCCGAAGCCGATCAAGACCGGCGTGGCAAAGGACGAGGCCGAGTCCATCAAGGCGAAGCTGGAAGAAGCCGGCGCCAAGGTCGAGCTCAAATAATCGACCTTTTGTAACAACTAAAAATCGGCGGTTACGGATTTTCCGTAACCGCCGATTATTTTAGACGTTAGATGTTAGACGATAGACGATAGACGATAAGGGCTTTGGTTTCAGCGTAGCCGGAAGTCTGTGCGTGTGTCGGGACGGTGCCGTAGGGTGCGGCGTCCCCGACGCACCGCGTGGGTTTTGGCTATCGTACAATCGCTTATAAATACTTACTCAAATTGAACTTGGTCAAACGAATGTGCTGACGGTCAACGGTGTAGGACATATAAACATCGTTGCCGTACGGCAGATAATAGGCGTAGAACAGACTGCTCCACATATCCGCGACGAATACCGGCTTGGTCTTGGCGAGATCGTTGGTATCGACCAGCAGGGCGCCGAAGCCCTCCCGACTGCGCGGCGCGTGGAAGAGGTACAGCTTGCCGCCGTATTCGATGAAATCCGACCGCGACTGGCAATCCTGCACCAGCACGGGGGCGGCCCAGGTCTTTTTCTTCAAATCAAAATAGGTCAGGAAGCCATATTGCACCTTATCCTCCTGCCGCACGAAATAGTACACCTTATCGCCCCACACATAGGTGGCGTTTTCCCACTTGGAGTAATTATTGAAGTTCGGCTCGGAGACATACTGCCAGGTGATGAGGTCCTTGCTCTTGATGATGCAGGTGAAATTGCCGGAATACGCGCCGGTGTAGTAGTATTTCACGCCGTTTTCCACACGGGTGGACAGCTTTTGCATAATGCCGATGTCGGAGAACATTTCCTTGTGCGCGAGGTTATTGGCGGTCAGCGCGCGGTCGATGCCGGAGGTGGAGAAATCGTTCACCACGCTGCCGACCTTGAAGCGGTTGACGCGGATCGGGCCGAAGGAGTTGTTCTTGATATTGTAGACGCAATAGAAGCGGTAATACTGTCCGGCACACGCCGTCCACATAATGTATAGCTCGTTGTTGTCCTTTTGCATCAGGATGGTGTCATAGACCATCGTGATGTTTTCGCCGTCCACGACATCACCGACCTTTTGCACGGTGTAGACCTGCAGGGTGTCCGGCTTGCCGAGCGTGCAGATCGCCAGCCGCGCCTCCTGATAGTCCGGGTTTTCGGCGGCATTTGAGGTATTGGCGTAGTAGGTCATATATACCTTATTATTAATGATGGTAAAGGTCGAAACGTGTACCATCTGGTCGGGATTGCTCTCTTTGTGTTTCTGGCAGTAAGCCGGACTGCGCTCGAAATCGCCGAGATAATTATCCCGCACCTCCTGCACGACCTTTTGCCCGAGCAGGATGGCATTCATATCCTCGGTGGGACGGATGGTCGCGACCGCGTTGTTGATCGGCAGACCCTTGACGATATTGCTCGGCTTACCGTTGTCAATATCATCGGTGAAAACCGGTGTGTCATCCACCTCGGGCTTGATGACCTTGGTTTTTTTGGTTTTGGACAATTCGGTCACAATCTGTGTCACCTTCTCGGAGCTGTATTCTGTGCCGGAGGAGCCTTCGCCGGAGCTTTGCTCTGCGGCACGGGTCTTTTTGGCAATGCGGGTCTTGCCGGGGACATCGGAGGAGAAAACCTCGCTCCCCGGATTGCTAACGGCGGGGGTTGTTTGCCCGCAGGCGGTCAGCATCAACATCAGGACGACCAACAGGAGTGGGAGGATGCGCTTTTTCATTCTGTTTTCCCCTTTCTGTGCATAGATACCAAAAAGAGTGTATCGTATTCGCCGTTCTTTGTCAATAAAAGGTTACAAGATTGTTACCAATGACGATCCGACACGCAGTAGCATACGTTTCGCAGCCGTAGGGTGCGGCGTCCTCGACGCACCGCGCGTAGGGGCGACCAATGGTCGCCCGTTTTGCTTCTGTGCGATCTTCCGGTTGCGGGCGAGCGGAGGTCGCCCCTACGGTGCAAGCTTGTCCATCCGGCGCGTAAATTGTGGTTGGCGGTGGCGGCAAACACCATATTTTGCGGTCAAAAAAATATTTTCAAAAAAATGAAAAAAACACTTGCATTTTATGGCAATATGCGGTATGATAGTCAAGCGCGATTGCGGAACGAGGGGGTAATTTGTCCTTTTTCCGGGATCCGCACGACTGCACGATATGCGATGAAGCGGGAGGTTGCGGCTCAATGAAGCCGGTTTTTCCGTGGAGTATGTCCGATTTCAAACCGGGCGAAAGATTACTGTGTGCAGCGGTCGGGAACAGGTATGCCTTGTCTGCCCAACGGATGAGGTTGCCGGACTTGCGATGACCCGATCTGCGACACGGGACGCTGTGCCACCCGGGACTTGCGCGGCAAGTTTCCGGTTTTTTCATGGCCGGGTTTGAAACACCCGGCGGTGTGTACGGTTTTCAGCGTCGCCCGCCAACTAAAAATTAAGGAGGCGTTTTTAAGTGGCAGTCAAAGAAAAAATCCGTATTCGTATCAAAGGTTACGATCATCAGCTGGTGGATCAAGCCGCCGCGAAGATCGTGGAGACCGCGCACCGCACCGGTGCTCGCGTTTCCGGTCCCGTCCCGCTCCCGACCGAGAAAGAGGTCGTGACCATCCTGCGTGCTGTTCACAAGTACAAGGATGCCCGTGAGCAGTTCGAAACCCGCACACACAAGCGTCTGATCGACATCCTCAGACCGTCCAACAAAACCGTTGAGGCCTTGCAGGGCCTTGAGCTCCCCGCCGGCGTGGACATCGAAATCAAGCTGTAAACCCGCGGCTTGTAACGATCCCAAGGCGAGGTCATGTTGGTCAAAGTCCGCCGCGTTCGACCGGGAACTCCGGAATGATCCGGAAAGCCGCGGTTGCCCGCATCAGGCAGACGGCGATCAACCAATAACCAAGGAGGTATAGAAATGCAGAAAGGTATTATTGGCAAGAAGATCGGTATGACACAGATCTTCGACGAAAAGGGCAATGTCGTGCCGGTCACGGTCGTAGAAGCCGGCCCGTGCGTCGTTGTTCAGAAGAAAACCCCGGAAAATGACGGCTACGATGCCGTACAGCTCGGTTTCGGTGACATCCGCGCCGAGAAGGTCAACAAGCCCATGAAAGGTCACTTCGACAAGTCGGATGTGGCTCCCAAGCGCACCCTGCGCGAGTTCCGTCTGGCGGATTGCGCCGCGCTCAATGTCGGCGACATCATCAAGGCGGACACCTTCGCGGTCGGCGAGCACGTGGACGTGGTTGGCACCAGCAAAGGTAAGGGCTACGCCGGCGCGATCAAGCGCTGGAACCACGGCCGCTTGAAAGAGTCTCACGGTACCGGCCCTGTGGCGCGGCACGCCGGCTCTTTGGGCGCGTGCTCCTCTCCCTCCCGTGTTTATAAGGGAATGAAAGGCGCCGGTCATTTGGGCGTCGAGCGTGTCACCGTGCAAAACCTGGAAATCGTGAAAATCGACGTGGAGAACAACCTGATCGCTATCAAGGGCGCCATTCCCGGCGCACGCAAGGGCATCGTGATGATCTCCGACACCGTCAAGAAGGCTTGAGGAAGGGAGGAATTGAGATGCCTACAGTATCTGTTTACAGTATGTCCGGTCGTAAGACCAGCACGATGGAGCTGAGCGATGCCGTTTTCGGTATCACGCCGAACGAAGCCGTTCTGCACAGCGCCGTCATCAACTACCTGGCAAATCAGCGTCAGGGTACGCAATCCACCAAGACCCGTACCGAGGTCAGCGGCGGCGGCAAAAAGCCGTGGCGGCAGAAGGGCACCGGTCACGCGCGTCAGGGTTCGACCCGCGCTCCTCAATGGACTCACGGCGGTATCGCCCTCGGCCCGAAGCCGCGTTCCTATCGGTACGCGCTGCCCAAGAAGGTGCGCCGTCTGGCATTGCAGTCCGCTTTCTCCGCCAAGGTTGCGGCGGGTGAAATGCTGGTGCTGTCCAAGCTGACTGTTGACGAAATCAAGACCAAGACCATCGTCACCATGCTGACCGCGCTCAAGGCGAACGATCAGAAGGTGCTGCTGGTACTGCCGGAGAAGGACGAGAAGGTCATCCTTTCCGCCCGCAACATCCCCGGCGTTAAGACCGCGCTGGTCAATACGCTGAACGTCTATGACGTGCTTAACTGCGATAAGTTCATCGTGGTCAAGGACGCGGTTGCTCAAATCGAGGAGGTATACAACTGATGAATGCACGTGATATTATCCTCGCTCCGGTCATCACGGAAAAATCCGTGGCCGCTCTGAGCGACAAGAAATACACCTTCCGCGTCGCCGACGGCGCCAACAAGATCGAGATCGCGAAAGCCGCAGAGGAGATCTTCGGCGTTAAGGTCGCCAAGGTGAACACTATCAGCATGAAGGGCAAGAAGCGCCGTATGGGTCGTTTCGAGGGATACACGTCCGACTGGAAAAAGGCGATCGTGACCCTGACCGAAGACTCCAAGACGATCGAGTTCTTCGACGGCATGTTCTGATAAGGAACATAAGGCAATGTATGGAGCGTGTCAGCCGCGCGGCTGCACCGCGCTCCGCTAAGCCAGGCCAAGCCAATGCGCAGCCTGAAAATAGGAGAGTGAACAAAAAATGGCTATCAAGTTTTACAAGCCGACTACTCCGGGCCGTCGCGGAATGTCCGTTGTCGATTACAGCGGGCTGTCCAAGGTAGCCCCGGAAAAGAGTCTGCTGGCCCCCAAGGCCAAGAAAGCCGGCCGTAACAGCTACGGTCGCATCACCATCCGCCATCAGGGCGGTGGTAACCGTCAGAAATACCGTATCATCGACTTCAAGCGCAACAAGCTGGATGTCGCCGGCACGGTGATGACGCTGGAATACGATCCGAACCGCACCGCGAATATCGCGCTGGTGCAGTATGAGGACGGCGAGAAGCGGTATATCATCGCTCCGCTGGGGCTCAAGGTCGGTGACACCGTTATCGCCGGCGCGTCTGCCGACATCAAGCCCGGCAACGCTTTGCCGCTCGCCAGCATCCCGACCGGTACCTTCATCCACAATGTGGAGCTGTACCCGGGCAAGGGTGCTCAGCTCGCCCGCTCTGCCGGTGTTATGGCACAGTTGATGGGTAAAGAAAATAACCTGGCGATGATCCGCCTGCCCTCCGGCGAAATGCGTAACGTTCCGCTCAACTGCATGGCGACGATCGGTCAGGTCGGCAATGTCGATCACAGCAATGTGTCCCTCGGCAAAGCCGGACGCAAGCGCCACATGGGTTGGCGTCCGACCGTCCGCGGCTCGGTTATGAACCCGAACGACCACCCGCACGGCGGTGGTGAAGGTAAGTCCCCGGTCGGTCGTCCCGGCCCTGTTACCCCGTGGGGTAAACCGGCGCTGGGCTACAAGACCCGTAAGACCCACAATCGCTCCGATAAGTTTATCGTGAAGCGCCGTAACAGCAAGTAATGCGAAAGGAGATCAATATTTATGGGTAGAAGCGTAAAGAAGGGTCCTTTCGTACAGCCCGTGCTGTTGAAACGGATTCAGGAAATGAACAAGGCCGGTGAGAAGCGCATCCTCAAAACCTGGAGCCGCTCCTCCACCATCTTCCCGGATTTCGTCGGTCACACCATCGCCGTCCACGACGGCCGCAAGCATGTGCCGGTGTATATCACCGAGGATATGGTCGGTCACAAGCTGGGTGAGTTCGCCCCCACCCGTACCTTCCGGGGCCATGCCGGTTCCAAGACGACAAAATAAGCGGTTGAAAGGAGAGAAACTATTATGGAAGCAAAGGCGCAAGCAACGTATATCCGTATTTCGCCTCGCAAAGTAAAGATCGTTCTCGACCTCATCCGCAATAAGCCGGTTGAAGAGGCTCAGGCGATCATCAAGTTCACCCCCAAGTCGGCCAGTGAGCCGGTCGGCAAGCTGCTGAACTCCGCTATTGCCAATGCGGAGAACAATTTCAGCCTTGATCGCAATTCGCTCTATGTGGCGGAGGCGATGGTTTGCCCCGGTCCCATTATGAAACGTATCCGTCCTCGTGCGCAGGGTCGTGCGTACCGCATCGAAAAGCGGTCTTCGCATATCACCCTGGTGCTCAAAGAGATGGAATAAGCGAGGAGGAGAGAGAATATGGGACAGAAAGTCAATCCTCACGGCCTGCGGGTCGGTGTGATCAAGAACTGGGATTCCCGTTGGTTCGTTAAGGACGGAGAGTTCGGCGATACGCTGGTCTCCGACTACAACCTGCGGAAATACCTCAAGAAGACCCTTTACGATGCCGGCATCGCGCAGATCGAGATCGAGCGCGACGCCAACCGGGTGCGCATCAATATCCATTGTGCCAAGCCGGGTATCGTCATCGGTAAGGGCGGCGCAGACATCGAGAAGCTCAAAGCCACCTGCCAGAAAATGCTGGGCGGCAAAGAGACCCTGCTGAACATCGTCGAGATCAAGAGCCCGGACGTCAACGCCCAACTGGTGGCGGAGAATATCGCCCAGCAGCTCGAGAAGCGCATTTCTTATCGCCGCGCAATGAAGCAGGCGATCGGTCGCGCGATGAAGCTCGGCGCGAAGGGCATCAAGACCAAATGCTCCGGCCGTCTCGGCGGCGCGGAGATCGCCCGTGTGGAGCAATACCACGAGGGCACCATTCCGCTGCAGACCCTGCGTGCGGATATTGACTATGGCTTCGCAGAGGCCAACACCACCTACGGTAAGGTCGGCGTCAAGGTTTGGATCTACCGCGGTGAGGTGCTGGTCGGCGCCGCCAAACCCCGCCGGGAAGGAGGCCGCAGATAATGCTGTTACCGAAGAGAGTTAAATACCGTCGTGTGCAGAGAGGTCGTCTGACCGGTACCGCGCACAGCGGCAACACCGTCACTTACGGTGATTTTGGCTTGCAGGCCCTCGAACCCGCCTGGATCACCTCCCGGCAGATCGAGGCCGCCCGTATCGCCATGACCCGTTACACCAAGCGTGGCGGTCAGGTATGGATCAAGATTTTCCCCGACAAGCCGATCACGGAGAAGCCCGCCGAGACCCGCATGGGCTCCGGTAAAGGTTCTCCCGAGTATTGGGTGGCAGTGGTCAAGCCCGGCCGTGTGATGTTTGAGATGGCCGGTGTGGCAGAGGAGGATGCCCGCGAGGCTCTTCGTCTTGCCGCCAACAAGCTGCCCATCAAGTGCAAATTTGTCCGCAAGGAAGAAACGGATGGTGAGCAGGCATGAAAGCGACAGAATTGGAAAAGATCCGGGAACTGAGCGATGCGGAGCTGTCCAAGAAGCTCGATGAGCTCAAGGATGAGCTGTTCCACCTGCGGTTCCAGAACGCCATCAACCAGCTCGACAATCCGATGCGCCTGAAAGCCGTTCGGAAAGAGATCGCCGTCGTGAAGACCATTATCCGCGAACGCGAGCTCAAGGCTCTGGCGTAACGGAAGGAGGAGTTTAGTATGAGTGAGCGTAATCTGAGAAAGACCCGTACCGGCATCGTTGTCAGCGATAAAATGGATAAGACGGTCGTCGTCGCCATTGCCGATAACGTCCGCCATCCCCTGTACAAGAAGATCGTTAAGCGTACCGTCCGACTGAAGGCACACGATGAAAACAACGAGTGCCGCGTCGGCGACCGCGTCGAAGTAATGGAGACCCGCCACCTGTCCAAGGACAAGTGCTGGCGTGTCGTGACGATCATCGAGAAGGCAAAATAATGTGTCAGTTGCACCGCATACCGTCTCGTGGCTGTTCGTGGTCAGCGGGGTTGGTGTGATAAAAATGGTGCTTCCTTGAAAGGAGGAAAAACTGTGGTACAGCAACAAACTTACCTCAAGGTGGGCGACAACACCGGCGCGAAGGAGCTGATGTGCATTCGTGTGCTGGGTGGCTCCGGCCGGAAATTTGCCAATATCGGTGATGTGGTCGTCGCATCGGTCAAGAAAGCAACGCCCGGTGGTGTTGTGAAGAAGGGCGAGGTCGTCAAGGCGGTCATCGTCCGTTCCAAGAAAGGTCTGCGTCGTGCGGACGGTACCTACATCCGTTTCGACGAGAACGCGGCGGTCATCATCCGTGATGACAAGACCCCGCGCGGCACGCGTATTTTCGGGCCTGTGGCCCGCGAGCTTCGTGACAAGGATTACACCAAGATCCTGTCTCTGGCTCCGGAAGTTTTGTGATGGAGGTGTCGAAATTGAGTAGCAAAATGCATGTGAAAAAGGACGATACCGTCCTGATCCTCAGCGGCGACGACCGCGGCAAGCAGGGCAAGGTCCTGGCGGTCAGCCCGAAAGAGGGCAAGGTCATCGTCGAAGGTCTGAATATGGTCAAAAAGCACGTCAAACCGCGCAAGGCGGGTGATCCCGGCGGGATCATCGAGGCGGAAAGTGCGATCTACGCCAGCAAGGTGCAGGTCGTTTGCCCCGCCTGCAAGAAGCCGACCCGCGTCGCGCACAAGAAGGTCGCTGCCGATAACGGCAAGACCCGTACCGTCCGCATCTGCAAAGAGTGCGGCGAGGAACTGTAAGGAGGTAGAAGCGAAATGGCTCGTCTGAAAGAAACCTACAAAAACGACATCGCTCCTGCCCTGATGAAAAAGTTCGGGTACAAGAGCGTTATGCAGATCCCGAAGCTGGATAAGGTGGTCATCAACGTCGGATGCGGCGAGGCCCGCGACAATCCGAAGGTCATGGATGCGATCGTCAACGATCTGTCCGCCATCACCGGTCAGCGCCCGATCATCTGCAAGGCACGCAAGAGCGTCGCTAACTTCAAGCTCCGTGAGGGTATGAATATCGGCG
Source organism: uncultured Clostridia bacterium (assembly GCA_937902305.1). Lineage (GTDB taxonomy): Bacteria > Bacillota > Clostridia > Oscillospirales > Acutalibacteraceae > UBA5905. Next base: position 20,997 of record CALDHV010000015.1, on the reverse strand, counting down.
CCAAGGTCACCCTACGCGGCGACCGGATGTATGTGTTCGTGGATCGTCTGTTCAACGTGGCTCTGCCCCGTGTGCGTGACTTCCGCGGAATCAACGCCAACTCCTTTGACGGCCGCGGCAATTACAGCATGGGTCTCAAGGAGCAGTTGATCTTCCCCGAGATCGACTATGATAAGATCGACAAGGTGCGCGGTATGGATATCTGCTTTGTCACCACCGCCACCACCGACGAAGAAGCGCGCGAGCTGCTCACTCTGATGGGCGCTCCGTTCGAGAAGTAAGGAGGAGAATACGATGGCAAAGATGTCTATGAAACTGAAGCAGAAGGCTGAGCCGAAGTACTCCACCCGGGCGTACAACCGCTGCAAGATCTGCGGTCGTCCCCACGCCTATCTGCGTCGGTACGGTATCTGCCGTATTTGCTTCCGTGAGCTTGCCTATAAGGGCGAGATCCCGGGCGTGAAGAAGGCAAGCTGGTAAGCAATAGCTGAAAAAATAAGGAGGTTGAGGTCATGCAAATTTCCGATACTATCGCCGATATGCTGACCCGGATCCGCAACGCGAATTCGGCCAAGCACGAAACGGTCGAAATCCCCGCTTCCAACATGAAGAAGGCTATTGCCCAGATTCTTGTTGACGAGGGATATGTCAAAGAGTACAAAGTCATTGAAGATGGCAAGCAGGGTATCATCCGCATCACGCTGAAATATCAGGGCGCGTCCCGTACGCCGGTCCTGATGGGTCTGCGCCGCGTTTCCAAGCCCGGTCTGCGCATCTACTCCAGCAGCGCGGATATGCCGAAGGTCATGAAAGGCATCGGCACCGCGATCGTGTCCACTTCGAAGGGCGTTATGACCGATAAGGCCGCGCGCGCCGCGAATGTGGGCGGCGAAGTGCTGGCGTTCATTTGGTAAGGGGGTAGAAGAAAATGTCGAGAATTGGTCGTAAACCGATCGTCATTCCCGCCGGCGTTGACGTAAAGATCGACAACAACGTTGTCACCGTCAAAGGGCCGAAGGGCACCCTGACCCAAAAGATCAACCCGTTGATCTCGGTCGAGGTCAAAGGCGGCGAGGTCATTGTCACTCGCCCGAACGATGAGAAGGAAGCCCGTTCCCTGCACGGCCTGAGCCGCACGCTGATCAACAATATGGTCATCGGCGTGACCGAGGGCTACTCCAAGAAATTGGAGGTCAACGGTGTCGGTTACCGTGTGCAGAAGCAGGGCAAGGATCTCATCATGAACCTCGGCTACAGCCATCAGGTCACGGTATCCGAGATCCCCGGCATCACGATCGAGGTCAACGGTACCAATGAGATCATCATTTCCGGCGCCGACAAGCAGCTGGTCGGTCAGTTTGCTTCCGAGGTGCGGGAGAAGCGCCCGCCCGAGCCGTATAAGGGCAAGGGCATCAAGTATGCCGATGAACACATCCGCCGCAAGGAAGGCAAAGCCGGCGGCAAGGGCAAAGGTTAAAGGAGGAGTGAGCAATTATGGTGAGCAAAAAAGATAGCAACGCGGCGCGTCTGCATCGCCACACCCGTGTGCGCGGTAAGATCAGCGGCACCGCAGAGCGTCCCCGCCTTGATGTGTTTCGCTCCCTGAATCACATCTATGCCCAGATTATTGACGATGTCAAGGGAGTGACCCTCGTTTCCGCCTCGTCTGTCGAAAAGGATTTCGGTATGACAGGCGGCAATAAGGAAGCTGCCCGCAAGGTTGGCAAGATCCTTGCTGAACGCGCCGCTGATAAGGGTATCACCGAGGTCGTTTTTGACCGCGGCGGCTATGTCTACCACGGCCGTGTGCAAGAGCTGGCCGAAGGCGCCCGTGAGGGTGGCCTCAAGTTCTAAGGAAAGGGAGGAATTACTTTGGCCAGAAGAGAAGAACTCAATGATGAGTATAAAGAGACCGTAGTTGCCATCAACCGCGTCAGCAAGACCGTCAAGGGCGGTCGTGTGATGAAGTTCGCGGCACTGGTGGTCGTCGGTGACGGCAAAGGCACCGTGGGCTTCGGCACCGGTAAGGCGGGCGAAGTTCCGGACGCTATCCGCAAGGGTATCGAGGATGCCAAGAAGCATCTGGTGAAGATCTCCTTGAAGGGGAGCACCATCCCGCACGAGGTGATCGGCAAGTTCGGCGCCGGCGAAGTGCTGCTCAAGCCCGCCGCCGCCGGTACCGGTATCATCGCCGGCGGTGCCGTGCGTGCGGTCGTCGATGCGGCGGGGATCAAGGACATCCGTGCGAAAGCACTCCGTTCCAACAATCCCTGCAACGTCGTCAGCGCCACGATGGCGGGTCTGATGCAGCTGCGCACGGCGGATGAGGCGGCGAATACCCGCGGCAAGTCCGTGCAGGAAATCTTAGGTTAAGGGGGAGGACACAATGGCTAAGAAAACGTCAAAAACCGTTACGGTAACGCTGGTCAAGAGCCTGATCGGCTCCAAAAAAGATCAGATCGCGACCGCCGCGGCTTTGGGCCTCCGCAAGATCGGTGACAGCTCGGTGCAGCCGGATAACGCCGCTACCCAGGGCAAAATCACCAAGATCATCCACCTCATCGAGGTTACTAACGCGTAATGCAAATCAAGCAAGGAGGTGCAACACTATGAAACTTCATGAGCTTTCTCCTGCCTCCGGTTCCGTCCGGGACGTGAAGCGCATCGGCCGCGGTCATGGCAGCGGCAACGGCAAGACTGCCGGTAAGGGCCACAAGGGTCAGAAGGCGCGTGCCGGTCACGGTATGCGTCCCGGATTTGAAGGCGGTCAGATGCCTTTGCAGAGACGGATCCCGAAGAGAGGCTTCAACAACATTTTTGCCACGCCCTATGCGACCGTCAATGTAGCGGCGCTCAACCGCTTCGAGGACGGTGCTACCGTCGATACGCAGGCTTTGCTGGATGCCGGTATCCTGTCCAAGGCGCCCAACGGTGTCAAGGTGCTTGGCAACGGCAAAATCGAAAAGAAACTGACGGTCAAGCTGGCAGCCTATTCCGAATCCGCTAAGGCGAAAATTGAAGCCGCGGGTGGAAAGGCTGAGGTGAACTGAGATGTTTCAGACTTTACGTAACGCCTGGAAGATCGAAGATCTTCGTAAAAAGATCTTATTCACTCTGCTGATCCTCTTGATTTTCCGCATCGGCTCCGCCGTTATGGTGCCGTTTGTGGATGCAACGGCGCTCAAGGAAGCCATCACCAGCGAGGGCAATAACTTTATGAGTTATCTGTCCATGATGTCCGGCGGCGGCTTCTCCAATGCGTCCGTGTTTGCTCTGTCCATCACCCCGTATATCAACGCGAGCATCATCATCCAGCTTTTGACGGTGGCTATCCCCGCCCTCGAACGGCTGGCAAAGGAAGGCGAGTCCGGTCAGAAGAAGCTGGGTCAGATCACCCGCTACACCACGGTCGGTCTTGGTTTGATGCTCGGTATCGCGTACTATTTTATGGTGCGCAATAAGTACGGTGCGCTGGTGACGGAGGCAAAGACCGGCTTTGCATCCTGGTTTGCCGCGATCGTCATTATCCTCTGCTTCACCGCCGGCTCGTCCTTGATGATGTGGCTTGGTGAGCAGATCAACGATAAGGGCATCGGTAACGGTATTTCCATTCTGTTGTTTGCCGGTATCCTTTCCCGTATCCCGAATGCCGCGATCTATCTCTGGAACCTGTTCTATGAGATGGGTATCAAGCAGCTGAAGGAAGGTCAGTCAGCGGGTATCAAGTACGTGCTGTTGACGCTCCTCGTGCTGGTGCTGTTCCTGGCGATGATCGGCTTCATCGTGTTTATGAGCGATGCCGAACGCCGTATCCCGGTGCAGTATGCCAAGCGCGTGGTCGGACGCAAGATGTACGGCGGTCAGAATACCTACATTCCGATCAAGGTGAATATGTCCGGCGTTATGCCGATCATCTTGGCGGTATCCATTCTGTCGTTGCCGTCCATCATTGCGAGCTTCATCACGGTGCCCTCCACCGGCTTCTGGCACGGGTTTTTCGATGCGTTCAATCAGGAGAGCTGGGTATACATCGTTCTGTATTTCCTGCTCATCATCGGTTTCTCGTATTTCTATGTCACTATTCAGTATAACCCGATCGAGATGGCCAATAATCTGCGTAAGAACGGTGGTGCCGTTCCGGGTCAGCGCCCGGGCAAGCCGACGGCGGATTTCATCAAGCGGGTACTGAACAAGATCACCTTCATCGGTGCGCTGTTCCTCGGTGTGATCGCGCTGTTCCCGAGCCTGTTCGGTAAGGCAACCGGGATCACCGGTCTGACGATCGGCGGCACCTCGATCATGATCGTTGTCGGCGTTGCGCTTGAGACGGTACAGCAGATCGAAAGCCAGATGATGATGCGTCATTACAAGGGCTTCCTTGACTGATGACACAAACGGTTCGCTCCCCCGGCTTCGGGTCACACCGGAGCCGGGAGTGCGACGTGACAAAGAAAGGAGATCGGTTATGAACCTGATCTTACTCGGCGCCCCCGGCGCCGGCAAGGGCACTCAGGCAGAGGTTCTGTGTGAGCGTCTGAACATTCCCACTATTTCCACGGGCAATATGATCCGTGAGGCGCTGAAAAGCGGCACGGAGATGGGGCTCAAAGCCAAGGAGTATACCGAATCCGGCAGACTCGTTCCCGACGAAGTCGTTATCGGCATCGTGCAGGAGCGTTTGTCGCAGGAGGACTGCCAAAACGGGTTTATTCTGGACGGCTTTCCGCGCACCATCCCCCAGGCCGAGGCACTTGACCGCATGGGGGTCACCATCGACCACGTCGTGGATATCGACGTGCCCGATGAAGTGATCACCCGGCGTGTATCGGGTCGCCGCGTTTGTCTCAACTGCGGAAACACCTATCACATCGAGGCGAAAAAGCCTCTGAAAGACGGTGTTTGCGACCGTTGCGGAACCGCCCTTGTTCAGCGCAAGGATGACCAGCCGGAAACGGTACAGGAACGTCTGCGTGTGTATCATGAGCAGACCGAACCGCTACGGGACTACTATGCGAAGGCCGGCAAGCTGCTGGTGGTGAATGGGCATCAGCCCAGAGAGGAAATCGCAGAGCAGATCCTCACGCAGTTAAAGGGCTAAAGCACATGATAAGCATTAAGAGCAGTCGGGATCTCAAGCTCATGCGTGAAGCGTGCGTGATCTCGGCGCGGGCGTTAAAACTGGGAGGAGAAGCAGTCCAGCCCGGTGTCACCACCGAGGAGATCGACCGCATCATCCGCCGGTATATCGAAAGCACGGGAGCCAAGCCCAACTTTCTGAATTATGGCGGATTTCCTGCCAGCGCCTGTATTTCCGTCAACGAAACGGTCATTCACGGCATACCAGGCAAGCGCGTCATCAAAGAGGGCGATATTGTCAGCATTGATGTCGGCGCGGCGATCAACGGCTTTAACGGCGACAATGCCGCCACCTTTGCGGCGGGCAAGGTCAGCCGGGAAGCACAGGCACTGATGGATGCCACCCGCGAAAGTCTGTACGAGGGCATAAACGCCGCCCGCGCAGGCAATCGCATCGGCGATATTGGTGCCGCAGTCCAGCGGTATGTCGAGATGCGTGGTTACTCGGTGGTACGGCAGTTCGTCGGCCACGGAGTAGGCACGGATCTGCACGAAGATCCCAGCGTACCTAATTTCGGTACCCCCGGTCGCGGCCCCAAGCTGTTGCCGGGAATGACTCTGGCGATTGAACCGATGGTCAATGCCGGCACGTATGAGGTGAATATCCTCAACGACGGCTGGACAACCGTCACCAAAGACGGCCGCCTGTCCGCTCATTTTGAGCATACGGTGGCAATCACCCCGGATGGCCCGGTCATTATGACCGACCCGGATGGCAAGCTGCGGTAACGCGGCGCGTAGCGATACGGAGGGTTAGTATGTCGAAAGACGATGTTATCGAATTGGAGGGCGTGGTCGTGGAGGCTTTGCCGAACGCCACGTTCCAGGTAGAGCTGGCAAACGGCCACAAGATCTTAGCGCACATCTCCGGCAAACTGCGGATGAACTACATCCGCATCCTGCCCGGTGACAAGGTCACGGTGGAGATGTCCCCCTATGATCTGACCAAGGGTCGCATTACTTGGCGTACGAAATAAGGAGCATCTTGCTCCGCTCAACGACCGTGCATTACGCACGAAGGAGGTATTCACTATGAAAGTCAGACCTTCTGTGAAGAAAATCTGCGAAAAGTGCAAGATCATCAAGCGCAAGGGCCGTGTTATGGTCATTTGCGAAAACCCGAAGCACAAACAGCGTCAGGGCTGATCGGGTTGCCGACGATGCGGCATTTTGCCGCAAATGAAAGGAAGGAATTACTATGGCACGTATTGCTGGTGTCGATCTGCCCCGTGATAAGCGGGTCGAGATCGGACTGACCTACATTTACGGTATCGGACGTAAATCCGCCGATGATATTCTGGCGGCGACCGGTATCAACCCGGATACCCGTGTGCGGGATCTGACCGAGGACGAGGTGTCCAAGCTGCGTGAGCACATCGACCACAACTATATTGTGGAAGGTGATCTGCGCCGTAATGTCGCGTTTGATATTAAGCGCCTCATCGAAATCGGCAGTTACCGCGGTCTGCGTCACCGTAAGGGTCTGCCGGTGCGCGGACAGCGCTCCAAGACCAACGCCCGTACCCGCAAGGGTCCGAAGAAGACCATTGCCAACAAGAAGAAATAAGTAGGAGGGATATAAAATGGCTGCTGCTAAAACATCTGCGGCGCGTAAGGGTGCGACTACCCGCCGCCGCAAAGAACGCAAGAACATTGAACGGGGCGCCGCACATATCCAGTCTACGTTCAACAACACCATCGTGACCATCACCGACCTGCAGGGCAACGCTCTGTCCTGGGCAAGCGCCGGTGAGCTGGGTTTCCGCGGCTCGCGTAAGTCCACCCCGTTTGCCGCGCAGACCGCCGCCGAGACCGCGGCGAAAGCGGCAATGGAGCACGGTCTGAAGACCGTCGAAGTTTACGTCAAGGGCCCGGGTGCCGGTCGCGAAGCCGCGATCCGCGCATTGCAGGCCGCCGGACTGGATGTTACGCTGATCAAAGACGTGACCCCGATCCCGCATAACGGATGCCGTCCGCCCAAGAGACGTCGCGTCTGATCGAATTAGGAGGTGTAACCGAAATGGCAAGATATACGGATGCGGTGTGCAAGCTTTGCCGCCGCGAAGGTCAGAAACTGTTCCTGAAGGGCGACCGTTGCTATACCGGCAAGTGCGCCCTGGATCGCCGCTCTTACGCGCCCGGTCAGCATGGTCAGGCTCGTAACCGCAAGGCTTCCGAATATGGCAAGCAGTTGCGCACGAAGCAGGTCGCCAAGCGCTACTACGGCGTGCTGGAGAGCCAGTTCCGTCACTATTTCGAGCTGGCGGAGAAAATGCCGGGTGCTTCCGGTGAAAACCTGCTGACGTTGCTGGAAAGCCGTCTGGATAACGTGGTGTACCGTTTGGGTATGGCAAGCTCCCGCGCACAGGCGCGTCAGCTCGTCACCCAGCGTCACTTCTCCGTCAACGGTCGCACGGTCAATATCCCGTCCTTCCTCGTGAAGCCGGGTATGGTCATTGCGATGCGTGACGGGAGCAAGTCTCTTGACGGGATGAAGGCGATCGCCGAGGCGAACGCCGCCCGCCCGGTTCCGAAGTGGCTGGATATGAACCACGAGAAGCTCGAGGGCAAGGTCGTGGCGCTGGCTACGAGAGAGGAAATTGATCTGCCGATCGAAGAGACGCTCATCGTCGAGTTGTACTCCAAGTAAGCACTTAAGTCTTTTTGTACGAATGATGATACACGGTATGGGCTTTTTGCCCGTACCCATAACAAAAGGAGGGTTTTCGCATGATTGAAATTGAAAAGCCCCGTATCGAAGCGTTGGATCTGGCATCGGACGGCACCTACGGCAAGTTTGTCGTGGAGCCGCTGGAGCGCGGATACGGCACCACCATCGGTAACAGCCTGCGGCGCGTGCTTCTGTCCTCCCTGCCCGGTGTGGCAGTCACATCCATTAAGATCGACGGGATCCTCCATGAGTTTTCCACCATCGAGGGCGTCAAGGAAGACGTGACTGAGATCGTGCTGAACATCAAGGGTCTGCTCGCCCGCATCAACGGCGAGGGGCCGAAGGTGGTTTACATTGAGGCGGAGGGACCGTGCGAGGTCACTGCCGGCTCGATCAAGTGCGACAGCGAGGTGGAGATTCTCGCACCCGATATGCATATCGCCACGCTGGGCGAGGGCGGCCGTCTGTTTATGGAGCTTACCCTGGATAAGGGTCGCGGCTATGTGCCGGCGGAGCGCAATAAGCAACTGATGAACCCGGTCATCGGGGTCATTCCGGTCGATTCCATCTACAGCCCGGTGACGAAGGTGAACTACACCATCGAGAATACCCGCGTCGGGCAGATCACCGACTACGACAAGCTGTCGCTGGAGGTCTGGACGAACGGCGTTATCAGCGCCAAGGAAGCGGTATCTCTGGGTGCCAAGGTGCTGACCGAGCATCTCAATCTGTTTGTCGATCTGTCCGGCACGATGTATGCCGGCAACTCCATCATGGTGGAGAAGGACGACAAGGCGCAGACGACGGTGTTGAGTATGACCATCGAGGAGCTGGATTTCTCGGTGCGTTCGTTCAACTGCCTCAAGCGGGCGGGGATCAACACGGTGGAGGATCTCATCAGCAAGACCGAGGACGATATGATGAAGGTGCGCAACTTAGGGCGCAAATCCTTGGAGGAAGTTATCAACAAACTGGAGTCCCTGGGTCTTGCCCTGCGGGACGAAGAAGACTGATCGCGGATCATTAGTTCCGCGCAACCGAGATAAAAAAGGAGTGAATATCCATGCCCGGTACGAGAAAGTTAGGCAGACCGACCGCTTCGCGTAACGCTATGCTGCGCGCGATGGTGACGTATCTGCTGGAAAACGGTCGCATCGAAACCACCGTCACCCGCGCGAAAGAGGTGCGTTCGCTGGCGGAGAAGATGATCACGATCGCCAAGGAGCCGACTTTGGCTAACAAGCGCCAGGTTTTCGCGTTTGTGACAAAGGAAGGGGTCTCCAAGAAGCTGTTCGACGAGATCGCGCCGAAATATGCGGAGCGTAACGGCGGTTATACCCGCATCGTCAAGATCGGCCCCCGTCGCGGCGATGCCGCCGAGATGGCTATTATTGAGCTCATCTGACCGACGGACTAAACGGTAAAAAATCCTCCGGCTGTTTCTTCAGTCGGAGGATTTTTATATGCGTGGTTCGCTTTTAACGATCCGCAGATGCGGCGTTTTCCCTTATTTTTCCGCGATGATTTCCTCCGCAAAGGTGTTATTGACCACCTTGCCGAAATCCGCGATCTGCGTCAGCTCTCCCGCCTCGGTCATTACCGATTGCAGGCGGTTGAAGCTTTCCTCGGTCATCACAGGCGTTTCGTTCCACGCGTCGATACTGCGATAGCTTTCCACCGCGCGGGTCAGCAGTCCCTCCTCGGTATCGGGGAATTGCTCGGCAACAGCCGCCGCGATCTCGGCGGCGGTATGCGTCGCGACCCACTGCTGACCGCGGTAGATCGCCCGTACAAACCGCTTCACCACATCGGCGTTATCCTCGATATAGCTCTTGCGAGCGAAATAGGCGGTATAGGGGATGTCGCCCGCCGCCGCGCCGACCGACGCGACGATATAGCCCTGCCCCTCCTGCTGTAACAGCGACGCCGTCGGCTCAAACGCCGTCACATAGTCGCCGGTGCCGCCGGTAAAGGCGGCGGTCATCATCGCGTACTGCACGCTGTTGTCGAGCACAGTGTCCCGGGCGGGATCAATGCCGTTTTGCCGCAGGACGTGCTCGAGGGTCATATACGGCACTCCGCCCTTGCGTCCGGGCAGGACGACCTTGCCCTTGACCTTATCCCACGAAAACGCGCTGTCCGGCTGACGCGCCAGCAGGAATGAGCCGTCCCGCCGGGTGATCTGCGCAAATACCTGCGTGTGGTCTTCCTTGCCCTCGTTGTATACGTAGATGGACGCTTCCGGCCCGGCAAAGCCGATGTCGATATGTCCCGACAGCACCGCCGCCATCACCGCGTCCGCGCCCTGCCCGTTGCTTAGCTCCACCGCAAGACCCTCATCGGCAAAAAAGCCGAGGGACAGCGCCACATATTGCGGCGCATAGAATATCGAGTGTGTGACCTCGCAGACCCGCACCTTGACCGCATCGGCGGATTTGCCGCACCCGGCAAGCCCGCATACGGCGACCACGGCGGACAGAATGAGCGCCGCTATGCGGCGCACCAAATGTTTTGTCATCCAATCGCTCCTTTCCGCGATCAGCGGCGGCAGAACAGACGCTCGACCAGCATCTGCGCCAGCACCACCGCTTCATACAGCAACGCGGCGACCAGCGCCAGAATGATGACGCTTGCCATCACCAGATCCATCTTGAAAACCTGGCCGCCGTATACGATGAGGTATCCCAGCCCGGCACGGGATACCAAAAACTCTCCTGCGATCACGCCGACCAGCGACAGCCCGATATTGACCTTAAGTGAGTCAAAAAGCGTCGGGACGTTATACGGCAGGACGACTTTGAGGAATATCTGCCGCTTGCTTGCGCCGAAGGTGCGCGCCATACGGATCGCCCCCGCATCGGTATCGCGGAAGCCGCTGAGCATTTCCAGCACCGTAACGACCAGCGAAATGGCAAGTGCCATAAAGACGATGGCGCGGGTGCCGGCTCCGGCGAGGATAATGATGATCGGGCCGAGCGCGATCTTCGGCAGACTGTTGAGCACGACGAGATACGGCTCGCTGACCCGGGACAGAAACGGGCTCCACCACAGCAGGATCGCCAGCAATACTCCCGCCGCCGCGCCCAGCAGGAAGCCCTCCAGCGTTTCCATGACCGTGACCTGCGTGTGGTAGAAAAGCTCGTTTTGCGTTGCCGCCGCCAGCACACGGGCGATGCGGGTCGGTTGGCTGAATATAAAGCTGTCGATCCACCCGAGCCTTGCCGCACCCTCCCATGCCAGCAGGAACAGCACGAGAAATCCCCATCGCCACACCTTCACCTGTTGCTCGATGCGCCGGATGTGACGGAGATACCGAAGCCGCTCCGGCGTCGGCGACGGTTCATTCCTGTGCTTCATGGATACCCAATTCCTTCCATATGTGATCGTAGTACCGGGCGAACTCCGGCTGGCTGCGACAGCGTAACGGAGATACGCGGTCGGCGGCAAACCGGATGGGGAGTATTTCCTGCACGACGGCGGGGCGGGCGGACAAAATCAGCACCTTGTCCCCCATGCTGATGCTTTCGGGAATATCGTGCGTGACCATCAGCGCCGTGACCCGCTCCTGCTTAATGATGCGGTAGACATCCTCCGTGACCTCCAGCCGTGTCTGATAGTCGAGGGCGGAAAACGCCTCGTCGAGCAACAGAATGGCGGGGTTGACGGCGAGGGTGCGGATCAGCGCCGCCCGTTGGCGCATCCCGCCCGATAGCTGAGACGGGCGTCGGTCGGCAAAGGCGGCAAGCCCGTAGGTCTCCAGCAGTTCCTCTGCCCGTTGTCGGGTCTGTGGGGTCAGTTGGTGCCGGATCTCCAGTCCCAGCAGGACATTTTGCCGCACGGTGCGCCATTCCAGCAGGTAGTCCTGCTGGAGCATATAGCCGATGTGCGGACTGGGGCCGTTGACCGGCGTGCCGGCTACCCGTACCTGCCCGCCCTCGGCGGGGAGCATCCCCGCCACGACCGATAGCAGGGTGGATTTGCCGCATCCGGACGGCCCAACCACGCTGACAAACTCACCCGCCTCCACCGTAAAGCTCACATCCAGCAATGCGGGCGTTTCGCATTCCTTGGTCTGGTACGCCTGCCGCAGATGCTCAACCTCCAAAATCGCCACACTGCTTCACCCTTTCCCCCGCGCCGCGGGAAAACTCCCTGCTTCATACTATGCGCCACCGGGGAAAGGGTGAAAAAGGTTGCGCGCCCAAAGGAACTTGCTCCAAAAAGGATTTCACGCAATGTTCACATAAAAGTCACAATCTGCCGCCAAAATGATAGAAAAGGAGACGATAAAGATGAATAACAAAAAGACAGTTCTCATCGTGGATGACGAGATGCGTATGCGCCGGATCGTCTGCGACTATCTGGGGATCAAGGGTTTTCATATGCTGGAGGCGGCAGACGGGCTGGAGGCGCTTGCCATTTTGGATCGCCGACCGGTCGATCTGATCTTGCTCGATGTGATGATGCCGCATATGGACGGCTTCGAGACCTGCCGCCGTATTCGTCAACGCTCCGCAGTGCCGGTCATTATGCTGACCGCGCGTGGCGAGGAGGAGGACGAGCTGGCGGGCTTTTCCGCCGGGGCAGACGAATACATATCCAAGCCGTTCAGCCTCAAGATCCTGCTGGCGCGGGTGGAGGCCGTTCTGCGCCGGGGACTGGAGCCGGCGCGGGGACGTATGATCGCGGTCGGCGCGCTGGAGATCGACACCGTCGGACGGGTGGTACGGTTAAACGGGCAACCGATCGAGCTGACCTATACCGAGTTTGAATTGTTGCTATACCTTATCACCAATGATGGGATCGCGCTCTCCCGCGACAGAATATTAGAAAATGTGTGGCGCTTTGACTATGACGGTGATGCCCGCACGGTGGATACGCATATCAAAAAAGTACGTGCAAAGCTCGGCGCCTTTGGCGAACACATCCATACCATTCGCGGGATTGGATATAAGTTCATATCAAAGGAGTCGTGACGATGCAGAGCCGGAACAAAAAGCGCTTTTTCCCCGGCATCCACTCGATCGTGTGGAAGCTGTTTTTCCATTTTCTTGCTTGCCTGATCGTGATGGTGGTGGCAGTCATTTTGCTCAATACCTTTGCGCTGAAGCCCTTCTACATCAGCAAAACAAAAACAATGGTGTCCAACGCTTTTACGGCGATCAATCAGGCGACCGACGACGAAGAAAAGCTACAGAACATCATTGCTAAGCTACAGAACGATCGCGCCGTCATAGTATTTTTGTGGAACGATGACGGTGTGGTTTACCCGAAGATAAACAGCACACGTCTGCAAAACATCAAAGGTTATCGGCAGTTTGCGGAGGGAACATACGAATTAGGGTTAGTCGAAGACGAGCCCATGTATATTTTCAACGGCAACTCCGAGGCCATTCGGCTGAAAGGGACGCTGGACAACGGCTGGTCGGTCTATATGCGCATTTCCATTACCGCTATTGAGGAAAGTCTGGGTATCACCAACCAGTTTTTGCTGTGGAGCGGTCTTGCCGTGCTGTTGTTGGGAATGGCGCTTGTGCTTGTCTCGGTACAAAGGCATACCCGCCCGATCCGCCATCTGTCTGCGCTGGCAGACCGGGTGGCACGGCTGGATTTTTCCGGTCACTACGACGGCGATACGCGGGATGAGGTCGGCGCACTCGGACAAAGCATCAACACGATGTCGGCGGCGCTGGAGCAAACCATCACCCAGCTCCAGGCGGATGTCCGCCTCAAGGAGGAACAAAACAACGCGCGCCAAATGTTCATCGCCAATGTTTCGCACGAGCTGAAAACCCCCATCGGGCTGATCGCGACATATGCCGAGGGACTGGAGGAGGACATCGCCGCCGGCGGGGAAAACCGGGAATACTACTGCAAGGTCATACGGGATGAGACCTATCGTGTCTCGCATCTGCTGAAACGGATGCTGGCGCTGTTACAGTTGGAAAGAAACATCAAGCCGGAGATCGAGCCGTTTGATGTTGCCGAGCTTTGCCGCAATCTGGTAGAACGCAGTCGCATCCAATTCGAGAAAAAGCAGGTCTCGGTCGAGGTGACACCGGAAGTGCCGCAGACGGTGTACGCCGACCCGTTCCTCATCGAGCACGCGCTGACGAATTATCTGTCCAATGCCATCAACCACGTCCCGGAGGGTGGGCGCATCACGGTGAGGATGCAGACTGTCGCCGCCGACCGTCTGCGGATTACGGTGTTCAATTCCGGCAGTTCCATCCCGCCGGAGGAAATACCGCATATCTGGGAGAACTTTTATAAGGTTGATAAGGCGCGCACGCGGGAATACGGCGGGAGCGGGCTGGGGCTGTCGGTCGTGGCGGCGGTTATGAAAGCACACGGGATGCCGTACACGGCGGAAAACACCGGGGACGGTATGGCATTCTCCATCGAGCTGAAAACCGTCGCCGACGAAAGCTAAATCACCGCATTTCGCCCGTTTTCCGCGGCGGAAAACCGTAAAAGCGCTTGTAGGCGCGACTGAAGGAGTAAATATTGGCATATCCGCACAGCGCCGCCGTTACGGTGACGGTTTTGCGCTCCAAAAGATAGATTTTTGCCTTTTCCATGCGGAGCTTATTCAGGTATTTTTGCGGTGATAGCCCGAGGTGCTTTGAAAAAAGCTCCCGCAGATAGATCTCGCTGATATACAACGCCCCGGCGATGTCCCGTATCTCCAAGTCGGGGTCCTGATAGCTTGCTTCGAGGATCTTCAGGGCTTTTCCGAGCCTTTCGGGAAAGCCCCGGAGGTCTTTTTCGTTGATGAGCGCCGTTATGCCGTACAGCAGGGACAGGATCTCGAACCGATTGCGGTCCACATCAAAGCAAAGAGCTTCGATACGGTTAAATAGCGCGGCGACCCGCTTCCCGTCCACGCGGTCGAGCGGCAGGATGCTTTTTTGAGCGCCGTTGTCGTAAAAGCTGACCATATAGCTTTCGGCATCGGCGATACATTCGTTGAGATATTCGGCTCCCTGCGGAATGTATACCGGGTGGTCGCTGTCCGCAATATAGACGCCGTTTTTGTCGGTAAAACGGATTTTCCCGCGGACAACAAAAATGAAGGAGGACGCATATCTATCCTTCATATACAACCTTTCGCCGCTTTGATTTGCGGGTCTCAACACATTACAAAAATCGGTTATCCGGAAATCCGTCTGCATACTACCGCCTCCCTTTGTTGAGTTTATTTTACCGCACGGTCGGGAGAAAATCAACATCGTTTCGGATAAATCATCGTCCTTTGAGTTATTGTCTTATCCCTCAGTTTTGCTATAATGGGAGTATCAAAACCGTAACGGAGGGATCATGATGGATTTCAGCAATCGCTCGGCGCTCATCACCGGAGCCGCCGCAGGCATCGGAAAAGCGACCGCCATAATGATGGCAAAGCGCGGGGCATCGCTTATGCTCGTGGACATCGACGGAGAAAACCTCAAGGCGGTGGCGCAGGAGATCGCCGCGCTCGGGGCGACGGTCATTTACGAGGTCGCCGACATTGCGGACGAGACCGCGGTGAACCGCGTCTGCGCGCGGGCGGAAGCGGAGCTCGGCAAAATCGACATCCTCGTCAACAATGCCGCCTTATTCCGCCGGCACATGCCGTTTCTGGAAACGACCCCGGATATGTGGAGGCAATTTATTGACGTGAATATCTACGGCACGTTATATTTCACCAAGGCGTTGCTGGGCGGCATGGTAGAAAGAAAATACGGCAGAGTGATCAATGTCGGCTCGGTGGCGGGCGTTTACGGTCTCAAGAGTATGGCGGATTATTCGCTGACCAAGGGCGCGGTGATCGCCTTTACCAGAGCGCTCGCCAAGGAGGTCGTCACAGACGGCGTGACCGTGAACTGCGTTTCGCCCGGGAGCGTTTCGGATCGGTATAATGACCCGACGGTGGAGACCGGGCTTTCTCACATGGGGCGATGCGGCACGCACGACGAATACGCGAGCCTCATTTGCTTCCTTGCGGGGGAAGAAGCCACCTATATTTCGGGGCAGAATTATCAGGTGGACGGTGCCCGCAGGACGATGTGACAGATACCCGCGCTTTTGCGCTGTGCGCATTGCGGAAAACCGTACGCGGATCGGGCGGTCAACTATTGCGTCTTCCTTTCTAAAAACCCCTTTATCTGATTTTTTATATTTGTTATCTCATATTAAGCTTGCAAAAACGATGCGATGATACTACGAAATGGCGCATTTATTTTTGTCGGCGGAGCCGACAGGCAACTATTCATTATTAAACCGCCGAGCAGTAGAAACTGTCGGCGGTTGCGTTTTTATTGATTTTTCTTTGCAGTATTGATAGATGAAACGAGAAGTTTCTTAAGTTCAATGCAGTCATTTAATATTGCTTTGTCATCATAGTATCCACTTTCTATCAGAAGCTCAATCCAATATTCGCTTTCGGAACATTCTTTAAGGGAAATTTGCAGTTTGGCAATAAAGTCCGGTTTGCTATGACCGGAAAACGCTTCGCGAATATTTGCACCGATTGAAGTTCCGGAACGCAAAAGTTGATTAGTTAAAACACTTTCCTTTTTGGTGGATTTCACTGTGTTGCACACTTTAATAATATAACACTTTTCATTCGGTTTTTGACGGTGACAAACCCGATAAAATTACAGCACAATAACTATAAGAATATAAAAAGGAATTAAGCAAAAATCTAAAATTGACAGTATCATTATATTTTATCAGCGTATATAGCGGACTGCAAAAGAACGCAACAAAAATTGACAATGCACACACAATTGTTAATATCCATTTGGTTTTATAAAATTTGTTATTCAAAAAGCAATTTACTATTACTATTAAAAGTCCAATGATATACATTGCTTTTTGAATTGTAAATAGCAAGAAATAATTAGAAAAGCAGAGTTGAAACCGGACTACTTGTATCTCTTCACAAATATATAATGTTATGTATATCAGTGCCATTACACATGCACCGTATCTGCACAGTATTGAACCTTTTACGGTTTTTTTGAATGCTCTTAATACCGCAGTGATTCCCAAAAACACGAAACACATTATAATGCTAAAGTTTTCTAAAAACAATAGAAAGGAACCATAATTACCAATAATGTTAAAGGATTGAAGAGAATTTCGAATATCCGAATATAAAAGGAATAATAAAAATATTGTTGGAATTAAGCGCAATAGTATAAAATCTGTACATTTTAAAACTTTCTTCATTTTATCTCATCCTTATCATTTGTAACCGTCATATTTCTTGAGCAGTTCAATTAACCGTTCTTCGGTAAGTTTGTATTCATTATCTGATGTATAAATTTCATAAGATCTTTCGGACTCAGGAACACCGCTATCGCCGCACATTTCCTTTTTTACAATACTTCCGTCTTTTAAAAGATACATACTTGTTTCAGAACCGTTAACAGTAGCATTCAATAGACAGTAAGGCGGATAAACATATACCTCATGTAATCTGTCTGTGGGGAATCGTCCGTTGTATGTATATTTCAGTAAAAATTCAAGATCCTGTTTATCTGTAACAAGAACCATTCCGGTGCTGTTTTCGTAATTGATTTCAAATTTTTCTATCTCACCGACATTTTCACTCGCTGTTAAATTACGGATTAAGGTAGTTTTATATTCGTCAGTATTACTTTCAATCGAGGTGTTGTTTTGAGGCGGCTCTGCTTTTTTACAGGAACATAATCCTAAAAACAGTCCCAAAACCATTATCAATACAAATGCTTTTTTCATTTAATCTCATCCTTCCGTTTCTGCACCGACGATTTACGAAATTCGGCAATGTAATTATTTGCATCATCTAAAATTTTTTTAAATTCTTCGTTATTTTCTAAACATGCAAAATCTCTTTCCATGGAAATCAAAAACAATTCGACATATCCTGCTAAATGCTCACGAATATTTGCACCGATTGAAGTTCCGGAACGCAAAAGTTGATTAGTATAAACACTTTCCTTTTTGGTGGATTTCACTGTGTTGCACACTTAAATAATATTCAATGCAAAAGTCTTTGATTTTGTAATTAAAGGGCTATCCGACATAATAATACTTCCTTTCATAGAACTATATTATCATAAAGGCGGCGAAGCCGCAATACTTATTACTTTCTAAAAATCCCGAGCAGATTTAACTGATAAGTAAGAGGTAAGAGGTAATAAGTAAGAAGAAAAATCCCTCTCACTTGCGTTCGAGGGATTTTTGGTGCCGGTGGCCGGACTCGAACCGGCACGGTGTCGCCACCGGTGGATTTTGAGTCCACTACGTCTGCCAATTCCATCACACCGGCACATATTCTCCGCCTCGCGGAGTAGTGCTATTATACTATACCTTACCCGAAAATGCAAGTCATTTTATGCATTTTTCGCGTCTTTTTTTGAGGCAACGCCACAACGCCGTGACCGCCACCGCCAGCAGTAACCCTGTCGCGTAGCCGGCGCTGTCCAACAGCACGTCTGTCCACTGCGGCCCGCGCCCCGGCGTAAGGCGCTGGCATACCTGCTCATCCACGGTCGCGGTCAGCGTCCCGGCGACCCACACGAGCCACCGCACCGCGCCCCGGCGGTCATACGCGCCGCGCACTGCCCACCATTCGATCCCGAGCAAGGTGTATTCCGCAAAATGCCCCACCTTACGAATATACGTATACCAAAATGTGTCCGCGAAGCCCGGTCCGAACACCGCGACCAGCACGCTCTGCACCCAGCCGCTCTCCGCGGAGGACACCTCCCCGGACTGCATCGACCGGTTCCACACAAAGATCGTGGTCAGCACCAGCAAGATCACCGCGACGATCTGCCGCGTATTTCTCTTTGTCATCGGCTTACCCACCGGTCACGTCGTTGACCGTTTCCCCGCGCAGGAAAGCCCGGATATTATCCCGCACCATCAAAACGAGCCGCCGGCGCGTCTCCACGCCCGCCCACGCGATGTGCGGCGTGATGACGCATCGCGGCGCACCGTACAGCGGGCAATCCGCCCGCATCGGCTCCTGCCGCAAAACATCCACTGCCGCGCCGCCCAAATGACCGCTGTCCAGCGCCGCGCGCAATGCCCGCTCATCCACCAGCGCGCCCCGCGCGGTATTGATGAACAGCGCACCCGGCTTCATCGCCGCAAACGCCGCCTCATTCATCATCGTATCCGACTCCGCATTGAGCGGGCAATGCAACGACACCACGTCCGCCTGTCGGAGCAAATCCTCCAGCGGTAAATACGTCACCGTCGGATCGGCGATCGGGTGCCGACCGTATGCCAGCACCTCCATCCCGAATGCGTGCGCGATCTGCGCGACCCGGTGCCCGATCGCGCCGTAACCGACAATGCCGAATGATTTGCCGCTCAGCTCAGTCAGTGCCAGTGTATAATACGAAAACGCCTGACTGTTGATCCAGTCGCCCGCCGCGACCGAGCGGTCATAGCCGCCGATCTGGTTGGTCAATTCCAGCAATAGCCCGAAGGTATGCTGGGCGACCGCCTCGGTCGAATAGCCCGGCACATTGCACACCGGGATACCGCACTCCCGTGCGGCATCGAGATCGACGTTATTGTAACCAGTGGCAAACAGCCCGATAAACCGCAATTTCGGTGCACGCCGAATGACTGGTGCCGTCATAACCACCTTATTTACCAGCACAATATCGGCATCCGCGATACGCTCGTCCAGCTCCTCCGGCGCAGTATCGTGATAGATCTCCACATCACCGAACTCCTGCAAAAAGTCCAGTGTTACCCCGTTTCCGACGACGGTATTATCATCCGTTACAACGATTTTCATACAGCGGCTCTCCTTTTGGTTTCTTTCCTATTGCAGTATAGCGTATTTTCCCGAAAAAAGCAATGCGGATTTTACACGACGTTCATATTTTCTCCATAAAATGCGTTACAATAAAAATGGAGGAGGAGGTCATATGAAGCTGTCATTTTTGGGCGCCGCGCACGAGGTCACCGGCTCCTGCACGCTGATCGAGGTCGCCGGGCGGCGTATTCTGGTGGATTGCGGGATGGAGCAGGGCGCCGACATCTACGAAAACGGTACTCTGCCGGTCGCGCCGGGAGAAATCGACGCCGTTCTGCTTACGCACGCACACATCGACCACTCCGGCAAGCTCCCGCTTTTGGTGCGGCAGGGCTTTGCCGGGCCGATATTCACCACCGCGGCGACGGCGGCGCTGTGCCGTATGATGCTGCTCGATTCCGCGCACATTCAGGAGTTTGAGGCGGAATGGCGCAATCGTAAGGCAAGGCGCGGCGGCGGTGCGGCATACGAGCCGCTCTACACCGCTGACGATGTGACAAAAACCGTGGCGCTGTTTCGCCCCTGCGCCTACGGCGAGCCGCGAAATGTGTTTGACGGGCTGACGGTGCAATTCACCGATGCGGGACACCTGCTCGGCTCCGCCAGCATTTCGCTTTCCGCCACCGAAAACGGCAAAACCGAAACGGTGCTGTTTTCCGGCGATGTCGGCAATATTGACCGCCCGCTCATCAACGATCCCGCCACCCCGCCGGCGGCGGATTATGTGGTCATCGAATCCACCTACGGCGACCGTCTGCACGGGCATCGCCCGGATTACATCGGTCATCTCAGCCGCGTGATACAGCGCACCTTTGACCGCGGCGGCAATGTCGTCGTGCCGTGCTTTGCCATCGGGCGCACGCAGGAATTGCTGTACCTGATCCGGCAGATCAAGGAGCAAAATCTTGTGACGGGACACGGAAGCTTCCCTGTCTATGTGGACAGCCCTCTTGCTGTGGAAGCGACTCATCTTTATGATCATTCGATGTGGGATTTCTACGACCCCGAGACCCGCGCCCTGCTGGGGAAAGGGGTAGACCCCATCCGTTTCCCGGGGCTTACCTGCGTCACCACCAGCGACGAATCGCGGCAGATCAATTTTGATAAGACACCCAAGGTCATCCTGTCCGCCTCCGGTATGGCGGAGGCGGGGCGCATCCGGCACCATCTCAAGCACAATCTGTGGCGACCGGAAAGCACGGTGCTGTTCGTCGGCTATCAGGCTGTTGGCACCACGGGCAGAAGCCTGGTCGACGGCGCGAAGCGCGTCAAGCTCTTTGGCGAGGATGTGTCGGTTCAGGCGGAGATCGGCTTCATGCCGGGCAACAGCGGCCACGCCGACCGCGAGGGCCTGCTGCGCTGGATCGAGAGCTTCCGCGAG
>CALDHV010000014.1 GCA_937902305.1 uncultured Clostridia bacterium | reverse complement strand
CTGATGGGTAAGACCGCCGATGCGATCGAAAAGTCGATCCGTGCCGTGTCCGATCTGCCGATCGTGCGGGTCGGCGGAATGGAGGAGGCTGTTTGCGCCGCCGATTCCCTGGCGCAGGACGGCGATATTGTCTTTATGTCGCCTGCCAGCGCAAGCTTTGATATGTACCCGAACTTTGAGGTGCGCGGCAATCATTTTAAGACCTTGGTCAATGACCTGCCCGAAAAGGAGACAGTTGAATGAATACGATCGTGAGTGATCTCTGTGCCTTGTGCACTGCCGGGGATATTGCCGCTGTTGTCAGTGAACGACTGCGCGGCTACACCGATGAGGTGCGACAGGATAATATGGGCAATGTGTTGGCGATACGTCGCCACTCCGACCCGGATGCGCCGACGGTGATGCTGGAGGCGCATATGGATGAGGTCGGCTTTTTGGTGACGCGGATCGACGATAACGGCTTTGTACGGGTGGATAAGTGCGGCTCGCCGGACGAACGGGTGCTTGCCGGTCAGCGGGTGCTGATCGACGGGCAGTATCCGGGCGTATTCTGCTCGGTGCCGCCGCATATGCTTCGCGAAGGGGCAAAGCGCCCGGCATTTGAGGATATGGGCATCGACGCATTTATGCCCGCCGATGAGGCGCGGCAGAAGATCGCGGTCGGCAGTCGGGTGAGCTTTGCGCCCGCCGAGCCGCACTTGCTTGGTGCGTCGCGCATTTGCGCGAAATCACTGGATGACCGTGCCGGCGTGGCAGCGATCCTCTACGCCTTGCGGCGGATCAAAGAGCCGCGCTGTCATATTGCGGTCGCGATCTGCGTGCAGGAGGAGCTTGGCTGTCGCGGAGCGGCGGTGGCGACGCGGGGGCTGTGCCCCGATGAGGCGCTGGTGACGGATGTCAGCTTCGCACTTACGCCGGATGCCGATCCGGTCAAATGCGGCAAGCTGTCCGCGGGCGTGATGATCGGTATATCGCCGGTTTTGGATGAAAGGGTGACAAAGAAGCTGTTTTCGCTTGCAGAGGAGCATAAGCTCCCGTACCAGACCGAGGTGATGGGCGGCTCCACCGGCACCGATGCGGACAGCATCAGCAAAACCGCGACCGGGGTCAAAACGGGGCTTTTGTCCATCCCGGAGCGGTATATGCACACCCCGAATGAGATCGTGGATGTGCGGGATATTGCCGCAGTGGGTGATCTGATGGCAGTCTATTGCGAGCAGGGAGGTGTTGGCCGTGGATAAGGAATTGCTTCGTCGCTTATGCGAAACCGACGGCGTGTCCGGACGGGAGGACGCAGTGCGGGCGCTGATCTTACAGACGCTGGATGCTTCCGCCGCTCCGCATGAAAAGCGGGTAGACGCGATGGGCAATATTATCGTTCATCTTTTCGGCAAACGACCCGCCAAGCAAAAGCTGTTGCTCGATGCCCATGTGGATGAGGTCGGCGTTCTCGTTACGCGGATCGAGGAGGATGGCTTTTTGCGCTTTTCCACTGTCGGTGGAATTGACAAGCAGGTTTTATATGGGCACCGTGTCCGCTTCGGTGAACACACCGGCGTGATCGGCGGAAAAGCGGTGCATCAATGCTCCGATGAGGAGCGCAAGGATATTCCCGAACCGGATGCTATGGCGATCGACCTCGGCGCGGAAAGCGCAAAGGAGACATCGCTTTGGGTATCGGTCGGTGATTTCGGCACCTTTGACGAAGAATTGACGATAAACGGCGATATTTTCTGCGGCAAAGCAGTGGATGACCGTATCGGATGCGCCTTGTTGCTCACATTGTGTATGACCCAGCCTCCGTTTGATATTTGGGTTTCTTTCTCCGTGCAGGAGGAGATCGGCGCGCGCGGTGCCGGTGTGGTCGCCGAGACGGTCGTGCCGGATATAGCGATCGCGCTGGATGCGACGACTGCCGCCGACACGGTCGGCAGTACCGATGCCACGGCGGTTTGCCGGCTGGGTGAGGGCGCGGTGGTGTCTTTTGCCGACCGCGGGACGCTGTATGACCCCGATCTATACCGCAATATCCGCGCGTGGGCGGCGGAGCAGGGCATCCCGACCCAGACCAAAACCAAGGTTGCGGGCGGCAACAATTCCTCTGCGCTCCAGACGCGGAATACCGGCGCACGGGTGGCGGCGGTATCACTCCCGTGCCGGTATATCCATTCGCCGGTCTGTACCGGCAGTCTGCGGGATGTGCAGGCAATGGAGGATTTACTGCGGGTGCTGATCGCCCGCCTGCCGGCGTGATCCGGCTTGCATCCGGCGCGGATATTCCCGCGGCAGGGGAGAGCGAGGCTCTGTTGCGTATCCGCGCTCTTTATCGCGCCTACGGTGACGGGTGCGCGTTTTTGCGATTTTTCACCGATGATGCGGGAGCGCTTCTGTCTGTGATGGACGGCTTTGCCGTTCTGCACGCGCCGCGTGGTGTGAATGATGAATGGCTCTATTTTCTGTCGATGCAGGAGGAGATCCGCATCGTGCGGACGGTTCCCGCAGTGGCGGAGCGGCTTGCGCGTCAGTGGAATGTGCCGTACAAAACAGGAAAGGTGATGCGCTTTGCCGGTGAATATACCTTGCCGACGGCAGACCTTCTGCCGCCCGATCCGCGACGGCATTACGCGCTTTTATGCCGCTCTTTTGATACGATGCCGCCATTTGACAGCTGGTATGTGGATGTATCCCATCGGCTGCGTCACGGTATGGCGCATATTGCCTCAGTTATGCAGGAGGGTGAGCCGGTCAGCACGGCGATGACGGTCGCGGAAACCGAAACGGCGGTCTTGCTCGGTGCGGTGGCAACCGGAGCGGCGCGGAGAGGGGCTTGCCGGTCGGTGTGTGCTGACGCTTGCTTCGCGGTTCCCCGGGCGGGAGATCTTTCTCTCGCCGGTGGATGAACACGCCGAGAGGATCTATACACGGCTGGGGTTTGTCCCGGTCGCTGAATGGGCAGAAATTGCCCGATAAATAGGAGGAATATCATTGGATCAGACTTTTTTTCAGGTGGATGACCACCCCTCCCTCTTACCCTTTCGGGTATACCCTGTTACAACAGGAATCTCTCTCCGATGACCGTAT
>CALDHV010000013.1 GCA_937902305.1 uncultured Clostridia bacterium | reverse complement strand
TTAATGGACTCAGCGTTGAAAAACATTAAAAGTATGGTAGATGTAGATACGGTTGTTGGCAATCCTGTAACTACACCAGACGGAACGGTGATTATACCGATATCAACAGTAAGTTTTGGATTTATCCCTCTTAATGCCGCTAAAACGTTGTCTATCATATTCCTACCCTTACCCCTAAGTGTGGCAAATACCTCTTTGCCAAATGCATAAACAAATTCCCTTAATGTTGCCGTATGATAAATATCAATATAAAAGCAATAATAATCTTTAAGTCTTGCATCATTGTAACAATGCTCCACCAATTTTGATTTACCCATACGCCTTGGCGATATCAAACATACATTTTCACCTCCGGTAATATACCCTACCAATGTCTCTGTTTCCACTTTTCGGTCACAAAAATACTCGTCAGGTATATATCCCGATAATATGAACGGATTGGTTATCATAGCTTTATCTGTGTTGTTTTACACTGCAAATATACACAAATAAATTCAATTATAAAAAAAATATAATAATTTTTTTATAATTGGGTAAAATACAGATGAGAGTTTAATGGAATGTCATACTAAATCTTGTAATTTAATGCTTGCTTAATGATTTTTGATTTGATTTGTTCCCAAGAGCAGTCGCATAACATTGTAGGCATAGGGTCATGCTCTGCGTCATCAAAATAAGTAAGACTTTTAATTGTGGAAAAAAGTACTGCATTGGGGTATTTTTGTTTATACCATTCCATTATTTGGTTCATTGAGAACTTTTTAAGCAAAAAGAATAAATCAACAAAAGATATTTATGAAACCATGGTCTATTATGGATACAGCGGCACATTTTACGATTTTGTTGACAGAATTCATATAAACGAAATGTCCAAAAAAGCAATTGAAAACATTACAAAAAGCGCAAATCTTCTGGTTAAAAGCAGTCTCAAGTTTTGTAAAGAAAAAAGTGGCTTTATGGAATCACTTTCATTTAAAAAATTGGGTATCGTTGTCATCACTCTATTAGTATTTATCACATTGACCGTGGTTGTTTTTCAAAAAAAGGATGAAGATAAAATAATAGAATTGACAAACACATTGGCAGCCGCGCTAAATGAAGGGGATTACCAAAAAATGATCACTTGCTTTGAGCCTTCTGCGCAAAACAAGATAAATGCGATAAGTAACATCGGTTCTTCAATTATTGGTTATGGCGATCTTAGCGCATATTGGTCATTGGGGGCATTAGAAATGTCCAAAAGAGAAAAAGTATATATCAACATATACGACATTGCCGTTGATAAGAATACTGCATCAGAAAAAATATCATTCTCTGTTGATGAGGGAAAAAATAATGCAATTGGCACTGTTAATTTAATTAAGATCAATCGCAAATGGTATTTCAAAGAGTTTTAGGAGGGAAAAATATGTTCTGTAAATATTGTGGTAAGGAAATTGATAATAACGCAAAATATTGCCGTTTTTGCAGTTCCGCTATGAACGAGGAAACCCGTATAAAGAATGCAATTTGCAATAATGGCACAGATATTATCAAAAAAGTTGCAGATTTTTTTGAGCCTTTAGGAGAATTGAAAAAGCGTCTGTTGGTTATTATGGTTCTTTTGGTCTTGAACCCAATACTATCGTTATTCCCAGTATTTAAGTTTTCGGAAGGCTTTACCAAGCAAAGCATCTATTCTACTACCAATTCCATATTTGACTTTTTATTTGAATTTGCAGCGGAAGCTCCCTTTATCGGAGTATTGATTTTCATTGGCTTATTATCTATAGTTTTATCCGAGTTTTTTATGATTTTTCCGTTGATTAAGAAGATTACATACAAATCAAAATATTTAATTATGACAAAAATCATATCAATTATTGCATTGCTGTTTTTTAGTTTTTTATTGATAGTAGTATTCGTTGAATCTATTAAAACCACTTTTATTAAAACCACTTTTACTTTTTGGGGCTGGCTTTTAATTTTGGAAACTATAGTGCTCATAATTGAGACTTATAGGTTCTCGTCTTCATTAAAGAAAAAAGCAATGCAAGATAAGGAGATAAAAGAAACATGAAAAAGCACATAAATGCTATTGTTGCCTTTCTGCTGACTTTTGCCATTTTAACTGTATACGGTTGTTCATCAAACAATGAGTATGTTAACGATTTAAGAAATACTGACATTGCTAACAACAATAGTAACACCAGTTCGACCTCTAATGCGCAAAAAGATCCATTAGACCCGTTTAAAAACTTAATCGTGGAGTTCGACGGTATTTCTCCGTATTGTACAATATCATTTAACAATTCACAGTGTAGCAAGGAAGTGCAACAATATGTCCAGTACTCGATTGAACCGTATGAAGTTGTTACGAATGGACAATATTTCAAAACAAATGAAGATGTTACAGTTTATGCCGTCTTAAATGATAAGGATGAAACGTGCAATTATTATTTAGTATGTGACAAGAAAAATTATAAAGTCAAAGGGGTGCCCGAATACATAACAGAAATAACGAATGATATGGATTTATCAACATTAAAAGCAGAAATAAATGATTATTTGGATTCCATCACCGCATTTTCTGAAGGGACACATTTAGGAAGTTGGAAGTTTGATGGTTATGGTTATGAGGGCAGTAAAGATTTCAAAAAGGATAAAATATACTTTTCTGCATTGAAAATGAGCTCCTATAATCAAATTGCTCAAGGAGAGTTTTTCAACAAGGTGGATGTACTGTGCTCAATTAAAATAAAATCGCATTCTACGTATGACAACTTGTATCATAATCGATACTTTTCTGTGGTTGCAAAAAATGTAGTAAAATACCCTGACGGAACAATCGGATGGGGAAAGGACGACCCCAGAAGTTTATCTTTTGAGTACAATGTCGATTCTACAAATATGGAAAGCTTGATCAACTCCAATATCACATCTATAAAAGGCGATTACAATGTGATGGAGATAACCGATATTCTAAAATTGTGATGTGCATTTGCAAAGCAATTGAACAGCAATCAACAACCGTGCCGCCACGCGCCCGGTGGTGCTGGTGACCCACGTCCCGCAGGAGAATGAGGAGCTGGATGCCACCGTCCTCCGGGTGGAGGGACGCCCGGTGACAGGCAAGCTGGGATGAGAGAAAAAATCCGTGCAACACAATGTGTTGCACGGATTTTTATATGGCTCATACTTGTACGGCTCAATATTTACATGGCGAAATGTACGGTACGGCGTTTTCGTCCGGCGGCTCAATGCCGTAGACCCACGCCGTCTGCATCCCGCCGACCGTTACCCGCCCGTCCCGCGTGACGGTGACGGAGGTACTCAACGGCTCGGTGAAATACCAGGTGTTCGGCGACATCCACAGCGCGGTCAGCGGCCGCGTTTCCTCACAAACGGGGTGTCCGTCGTCATCGTAATCCACCGCGCGGAAGGTATGCTCCGGCTTGTAATGCGGTATCGCCTGCGGCAGCCAGCACCCGTTGATGACAGTATTGACATCGACATACACCACCCCGTCAATGCAGGCATTATGGTCGGTGTGCATATGCCCGTTGAGCGACAGCACCACCGTACCCAGACAGCGGTCATTGACCCGCCGATAGAGCGCCCGCACCACCTCGGCATCCGACGATGTGTCCCAGCGCCCGGAAAAGCCGTCGTGCCCGACGACGATGCACCGCAAATCGTTGTCGGCGGCGTCATTCAGCACCCGCTCCAGCCACGCAAGCTGGCGCGGCGAAAGGCTGTCCCCCCGCTTATTTTCCGGCGGATAGCCCCAACTGGCGGGATGGTTATGCTCCCACACCTGCGCGGTCGGATCATAGGAATAGTTCGTGTCCACACCGATGATGCGGAAGCCGTCCCGATCAAAATACCAATAGGCGATACTGCCGTCACCGATCGTTCCGTCCTCCGTGCCCCATACGACCGGGGCGTTGTTGAGCTTGGGCGTGACCAGCGCCATCGTATTGCCGTGCGATTCCAGCTCGTGATTGCCGTAGACGCCGTAGACCGACAGCCCATAGGGATTATCGAGCCACAGCCGCCACAGCTCCGGCGAGCCGGCATAATCGTTGCAGAAGTCCCCGCAATGAAGCACGAACGCCGATCCGTCCGCGCTTGCGCGGCGCAGGATCGTGTCGAGATCGCTCACCGCGGTCGCGTACATCCCGGTCTTATAGTGCAGATCGGCAAACAGCGTAAAGGTCAGTTCATTCGCCATTACGCATTCTCCCAGAAGCGCTCCAGATTTTTCTTGCCGACGGTCAGCGCGTCGATATTGCGCTCCATCCCCTCGTATTCCAGCGTGATCGGCCCGTTGTAGCCGGCGGCCTTGAGATACCCGAGGCAGGTGCCGACCGGCACGATGCCGTGCCCGATCACCGTGCCGCGCAGGTAACTGCCGCCGCGGGAGCGGAACCAGTAATCGCCCGGATCGACGGCGTTTTTATCCTTATAGAGAAAATCCTTGGCATGAACATACCGCGCATAGGGGGCGACCGCGAGGACAGATGCCGCCGGCTCGGCATCGGCGCACAGAAAATTGCCGATGTCGGTCAGCAGACCGAAGTTCGGATGCCCGACGGCGTGATACAGCGCCAGCACCCGCTCCGGCTCCTGGCAGATCAGCCCGTGGTTTTCCACCATCGTGGCGATGCCCTTGGTCGCGGCGTATTCCGTCACCCGCCGACAGCCCTCCGCCAGACGGGGCAGGATGCTCTCAAAGGTCATTTCCGCCCGCAGAGCATACACGACATCGTGCCGCATCCGGGGCGCACCGAGCGCCGCCGCGTCATCCACCAGCGCGCACACCCGCGCGACCTCACGGTCGAGGTCGCCGTCACTGCCGTTGATGAAATCCGCTCCGACCGCGTAGTTTTCGATCGTCAGTCCGAGTCGTTGTGCCTCGGCGCGGATGCGAGCGGCGAAATCCAGTGTGCTTTCGCCCGTCGGCGGGATCAGCCCGGTGAACTCCATTCCCGCCATCCCCAGCTCGGCGGACTTTTGCAGGCAGTCAAACTGGTTTTTATTGTTTTCTTTCATCCAGTTTTGCAAACTGTATGAGCTTAAAATGACCTCCATAAAAATACCCCTTTCCGTATATATTCTTCGCAATCATCATAGCATAAGCGGTAAAAAAATACAATCCTTATTTCTTGCCTTGTTTTACGGCGGGATTGCTTTTTTTCGCCGCAATACCGAAAATGCCGCTTGACATGAAGCGGTGCAATCATTTATGATTATACTGATATAATAGTTATAATGGCAACTGGGGGGGACGGCTATGCGGCGTTGGGCTTTTGTCATATCGGCGTGCTTGCTTTGCGCTCTGCTCTTGGGCGGATGCGGCGACGACGGTCTGGGTAAGGGCTTCCGTTTCCCGCTGGCGGCAGAGCCGCAACAGCTCGACCCGCAGGTATCGACCGACATTTCCTCCGTTACGGTGCTGTCGGCGCTGTTCGAGGGGCTGACCCGGCTGGATGAGGACGGCAACGCCGTCCCCGGGGCGGCTGACTGGTCGGTTTCGGCAGACGGGCTGACCTATACCTTCCAATTGCGCGAGTCCTATTGGAGCACCATTTCGGTGCGGGGCGAGGAGACTGACTGGGATGAGCCGACTCGCGTCACTGCGGACGATTTTGTGTTCGGGATGCAACGGGCGCTATCGCCCGATACCGGCTCGGAGGTGGCAGAGGCACTGTACGGCATCGTCAACGCGGAGGATATACACGCCGGGCGCAAATCCGCCGCCACACTGGGCGTGCGGGCATTGGCAGACGATACGCTGACCGTCCGTTTGTCCGCACCGGATGTCTCCTTTCCCGCCCGGCTTGCCACGACCCCCTTTTCTCCCTGCAACCGGGCGTTTTTCGCCTATACCGCCGGGCGGTACGGGCTGGAAAAGAACTATCTGCTGACCAACGGGCCGTTCACGCTGACCGCGTGGAACCACGGCACCTCCCTTTTGCTCAACAAAAACGAGCATTACCACGCCGCCGAGGAGATCGCGCCGGCGGCGGTGCGGTTCGTCATCGGCACCGATGACCCGGTGACGGCGCTGACCGAGGGCACGATGGATGCCGCCGCGCTGACAGCCGCACAGCTCGACGATGCCGCCGAAGCAGGGGTACAGGTCGTGTCCCTGCGGGACAGCGTGCGGTTTCTGTATTTCAATACCGCCGATGCCGTTCTGTATTGCCCCGCATTTCGGCAAGCCCTGCGGGACGGGCTGGAATGGGACGCGCTGTATGATTATATCGCCGCACAGGGCGAAACGCCCGCCGGCGGATTTGTCGCTCCCGATGCGACGGTGGGCGGCGAGCGATACCGCACCGACGGCAACAACCGACGCTTCACGACCGCGGCGGACAAGGCACGGCAACGGCTGACCGAGGCGCTGGCGACGGTGTATCCCGAAAGTAAAAAGCCCGTCACGCCGCGGCTCAATGTGTTGGCGGCGGAGGACGAGGTCAGCGCCAATCTGGCGCGATATATCCTGCAATCGTGGCAGAAAAATCTGAAGATCAACGCCAATCTACAGCTGACCGATGCAAGCACCCTGCAGGCGCGGCTGGCAACCGGCAACTATCAGATCGCCATTGCCGTCACGACGGCGGGCGGGCTGACCGGGGCGGAAAATCTGTCCGCCTTTGCCGGCGGCAACAGCCGCAATGTGACCGGCTTTGCCGATGCGGGCTTTGACGCAGCGCTGACGCGGGCATTGCGCGGCGGCAGAAGCGAGTTGGGCGCGGCGGAGGAACGCCTGCGGGATGCGTGTCCGGCTTTGCCGCTCAGCTTCACCGAACGCTATTACGGCATCGCCGCCGGAGACGAGGGGATCACCGTGCGTCCGTTTGACGGCGGGAGCTACGGCTCGGCTTTTCGCTTCGAGCAGGCGAAAAAGCGGGATAAATAGAAATTACCCAAGAGAAAGGAGCGATCGTATGACCCCATTCGTGCATCTGCATCTGCATACCGAATACAGTCTGCTGGACGGCGCCTGCCGGATCCCGGCACTGGTGGCACGCGCCAAGGAATTGGGGCAAGCTGCCGTCGCCATCACCGACCACGGGGTGCTGTATGGCGCGATCGACTTCTATAAGGAATGTCGCAAGCAGGGGATCAAGCCCATCATCGGGTGCGAGGTATATGTCGCGGTCAACGGGCACGGCGACAAGGTGTTCGGGCAGGATAATCACTACCACCATTTAGTCCTGCTGTGCGAAAACGAGATCGGCTATCAAAACCTGATGAAGCTGGTATCGCTGGCATGGACAGAGGGCTTTTATGTCAAGCCACGTGTGGATCACGCGATGCTCGAACGCTACCACGAGGGGCTGATCGCGCTGTCGGCGTGTCTTGCCGGCGAGATACCGCAGTCCCTGCTCCAAAGCGATTACGGCTCCGCCGAAAAGCTGGCACGGTGGTACGCCACCGTATTCGGAGAGGGGCATTTTTATCTCGAATTGCAGGATCACGGCATAGCGGAGGAAAAGCAGATATTGCCGTCGATGCTCCGCTTGGCGCGGGATACGGGACTGCCGCTGGTGGCGACCAACGATGTGCACTATCTCACCCGCGACGATGCGAAAATGCAACGGGTGCTGTGCTGTATCCAAACGGCGACCACCTTGCAGGATCCGAGCGCGCTGTGCTTTGAAACGGAGGAGTTTTATCTCAAATCGGGTGACGAAATGGCGGCGCTGTTCGACAGCGTGCCGCAGGCGATCGACAATACCGTGGCGATCGCCGACCGTTGTGGCTTTGAGATCACCTTCGGCGAGCTGAAGCTCCCGCATTTCGACTCCCCGGACGGAGACAGCGACGCCTATCTCGAACGGCTGTGCCGGGAGGGAATGCACCGCATCTACGGCGATGCCCCCGCATCCGCCGTGACCGAGCGGCTGGAATATGAGCTGTCGGTCATCCGGCGTATGGGCTACGCCGACTATTATCTCATCGTCGCCGACTATGTTCAGTATGCCAAAACGCATGACATTCCCGTCGGGCCGGGGCGCGGCTCCGGCGCGGGCAGTCTGTGCGCCTACTGTATGGGCATCACGATGATCGACCCGCTGAAATACGACCTGCTGTTTGAGCGTTTTCTCAATCCCGAGCGGGTGAGTATGCCGGATTTCGATGTGGATT
>CALDHV010000012.1 GCA_937902305.1 uncultured Clostridia bacterium | reverse complement strand
TTATATTGCTGACTCGGAATTTGAAAGTCATGTGACGAATTTCTATCCGTGGAGCAGGGATAAACTGATCATCGGCAAATTTTGTCAGATTGCTGCCGGAGTTGAGTTTATGATGAATGACGCCAACCATCAGATGAGTGCTGTATCGACATTCCCGTTTTATACACTTGAAGGTTGGAATATGGAATCTCCAAAGGCAGAGGATATGCCGTATAAAGGAGATACCGTCATTGGAAACGACGTGTGGATTGGGAAGAACGCAGTGATACTTCCCGGCGTTCATATCGGTGATGGTGCTATTATCGGTGCCAACAGTGTTGTCGGAAGTGACGTCGATCCTTACACGATCGTTGTGGGAAATCCCGCAAGGATGATCAGAAAGCGTTTCGACGATGAGATGGTAACTCTTATGGAAAAAATCAAATGGTGGGATATGGATATTGATACAATCAACAGTTTGATTCCTCTTCTTACAAGCAGTGATCTTGAAAGTGTCAAGGTGGAACTGAAGAAAAGAACAAAAGATTAACAAATCCCGGTTTGTTAATACATAGGAGGCACAGAAAAATGATGAACAGTTTATTATATCCGGAAATTTTTAAGCGGAAATCATTTCATTTATTCAGAAATGTCGGCTCCGAAAGAATAGAAAAAAGTGGACTCGAATCAATAAAAAACGCCTATCAATCTTTTGATAAACTATATCCCGATATCAAAACGGCAATCAGAATAGTACCGGCAGAAAAAGTAAACTTCAAGCGTGATGCCGAGTACTGCATTTTGATTTACAGCGAGAAAAAAGAAAACTATTTGATGAATGCGGGATATATCGGTGAACAGTTAGACCTTTATCTTGTGTCGCAGAATATCGGAACATTATGGTTTGGCATCGGAAAGCCGGATGAACAAGTGTACGACGGTCTTGACTATGTAATCATGATAGCGATTCACAAAGTTTCGGATAGAGCACTTTACAGAAAGGATATGTTCAAAGCCAAAAGGAAGCCCATCCAAGAGATATGGAGAGGAGATTCATTGGGCGTTGCGGAAATTGTCCGTTTTGCACCAAGTGCTTGCAACACACAACCGTGGTTTGTAAATAATAACGGGAATGAACTCCTTGTGTACAGATATAAAAAACCGGGGAAGCGTGGTATTATGCCCGCCAAAGCGGTGGCATACTTTAACCGTATTGATATCGGAATCTTTCTGTGCATTTTGGAGATATGTATGGCAGAGCAGAATATTTCGGCAAAAAGAGAGATTTTTGTTGATGCCGAGGACGGCGAATATTCTTTGGTTGCAAAGTATTTATTGAGATAAACTACGGTATACATAGGAGGAACAGTATGACCGAGAAATTTGAGATTGCGGGGTACTGCCGAATATCGGTCGATGACGAATTAGACCGTGACAACACCTCGATTGAAAACCAAAAATCAATTATTGAAGAATATGTGAAACGCACTTTCCCAGGGTCAAATCTTACTTTTTACGAAGACCGAGACCGTTCGGGATATACCTTTGAACAGCGTGAAAATTATATGGAGATGCGAGAAAAACTGATGTCGCATCAGTACGATATTTTAATTGTCAAAGACCTATCCCGTTTCTCACGTCGGAATGGACACGGACTTGTGGAACTTGAAAATCTGCGTGATGCAGGGGTGCGGATTATCGCCATCGGCGACAGCATTGACTATCCTACCAACGATGACTGGATGCGGATTCAGATTTACTTTTTCGTCAATGAAATGCCCGTCACCGACACCTCCAAAAAGGTACGAAATGTCATCAAACGCCGTCAGGAAGAGGGCAAGTGGATATGCTCGGTACCCTACGGATATGTGATTACCAACTCCAAAACCATGACCTTTGAAGTCGAGCCCAGCGAGGCGGAAGTGGTGCGAGAGATTTTCCGACTGTATATTGACGGCTACGGCTACAAAAAAATCGCCAACCACCTGACCGACAAGCATATTCCCACACCCCGAAGCAACCAACGGGCGAGAATTGAGGCACGGGGCGAAGAATGTAAATACAAGGTAAAGCCGTCTTGGAGTATCGTTACCGTTCAGGGCATTTTGCAAAACGATTTTTATATCGGCACTCTGCGGCAGGGCAAATATACACGAAAGAAAATCAATGGTGACGATATCAAAAAGGACGAGAGCGAACACCTTGTCTTTGAAAATCACCACGAGGCGATTGTAGACTACCGCACATTTTCGGTAGCACAGGAAGCAATGAAAAAGCGGACGACAAGCAGTTACCGAGGCATTAAAAAATATGATAATGTCTATTCGGGATTTATGGTATGCGGCGACTGCGGAAGTCCGATGTTCCCCATGAGCCGAAAGGACTTGAAAGAGGCATACCGTTGCGGTGCTTACCATGTGAGAGGTCTCAAAGCGTGTACTTCCCACCACATTCGTGTAGATGTGCTTGACGAGGTGTTAAAAGGGTATCTGCGTGAGGTCAAAAAGACAAGTGCCAAGATGATAAAAAAACTCAATAAGTCGATTGAGGAGGAAGCCGAGCAGATAAGGAAAAAGGACGAATCGGAGGACGACCTTGAAAAGAAACTGATTGATGTGCGAACGGAACGGGCAATGCTCTCCCGTCAAATGACGAGAGAAATTATGCGTGACCTTTCCAAAGAAGATTTGATTGTTGAAACCTATCAGCCGCTGCT
The DNA here is from genome assembly GCA_937902305.1 of uncultured Clostridia bacterium. Classification (GTDB taxonomy): domain Bacteria; phylum Bacillota; class Clostridia; order Oscillospirales; family Acutalibacteraceae; genus UBA5905. The sequence goes on along the minus strand of CALDHV010000012.1, from coordinate 6,030 downwards.
TGACGAATGCGACAGCACGATAGAGGGCATACAAAATCAAATAATCCTAACCCGTGATAAACGCAATACGGTAATACGGGTCAACCGCATCGCCAAAGAAATGATAGACATTATTGATGAAATCACCGAAAAGGATAAGCTCGACAAAACCGACCTCGAATTTATCATTGATAAGATTTTCGTCTATGAAGACCATATTCATATAAAACTGAAAGACGATATTACCTGCATTTTAGAGAGCGGAACGCTTCCCGATGAGCAAACGGAGGAAGCCGCAAATTTTAATTTAGGCGTCATAAATAACTTAAATACAAAAATAGTCCAAACGGCTGGAAATCACCGTTCGGACAAGGTTTATGGCGTCAGTGTTATCAGTAACGGCGACCCGTTGGAGATTTTCACCGAAAAGGACGGGGAGGTCGTTTTTAAGAAGTATTCCCCGGTCGGGGAGCTATCCCCATTCGCCATCCAGTACGCCGACGTGCTGTCCCGCGCCTGCAACATGACCGTGCTCATCTGCGACCGCGACCACGTCATTGCCGCCGCCGGGAACAATCGCAAGGACTTCTACGAGCGGCGCATCTCGTCACAACTGGACGAGGCGATGGAAAGCCGTCAGGTTTATGTCGCCCACGCCGGTGCCACCACCCGCCTACAGCCGGTCGAGGAGATCCCGCGATACGCCTCGGTCGCCGCGCCGATCCTGGTCTCCGGCGATGTGACCGGCATCGTCTGCCTACTACAGCCCGAGTCCGGTGCGATCCCCGCCGAGGGAGATGTCCGGCTCGCGCAGGTCGCCGCCGCTTTCCTCGGCAAGCAAATGGAAGAATAAGCCCCGCGAAAGGGACTGTTAAAAAACGAGTTTTTTAACAGTCCCTTTTTGCTGATATTATGTCCGATTTTGTGCTTGACAATCGCTCGTCGCTTTCCTATAATATGAAGGAAAGAAAGGAGGTATCCGTTCCGTGATACCGTATACTGTCGGCGATTGGTATGGCTACGAAAAGCGGGATTTCACCTTCGACGGCAAGCCTGCCGTGCTGGTCTGCCCGCACATGCCGGTCGCCGGCGACAAATGGCTGTTCAAAACCGAATATTTCGGCGCGTTCCCGGAGCTGGAGCTGTCCATGCTGGCGCGCGGATACCATATCGCCCATGTGGATAATCAGACCCGCTGGTGTCTGCCCACCGATACCGAGCGGCAGGCGGCATTTGCCGACTATCTGCACCGCGAGTGCGGACTCAACGAAAAATGCGTGCCGGTCGGTATGAGCTGTGGCGGAATGATGGCGGTATATCTCGGAGCCAAGCACCCGGAAAAGGTAGCGGCGATGTGGATCGACGCTCCGGTCATCGACCTGCTGAGCTGTCCCGGACAAACCGGCAAATCGCAGGTCGAGCATATGACCGAATACACCCGCGATACCGGCAAGACCCTCGCCGATCTATTCAATGACAACGAGTTCCCGCTCGATTATCTCCCCGCGCTGGTCGAGCATCGCATCCCGGTGATGCTGACCTGCGGCGACAGCGACCGCGAGGTGCCGTATGAGGAAAACGGCAAGCAAATGACCGATTTCTTCGCCGCGCACGGCGGCACGCTGGAGCTGATCCTCAAAAAGGGCGGCGATCATCACCCGCACGGATTGACGGACAATACGCCGATCATCCGCTTCATCGAGCGATACTACTGAAATGAGAGATCCCCCGGCTCTGTGCATACAGAGCCGGGGGATCTTTAGTCTTTTGTCGATTACAGCTCGGCGAAATACTTGATGGTGCGGACCATCTGGCTGGTGTAGGAGTTCTCGTTGTCATACCAGGACACAACCTGCACCTCGTACAGATCGTCGGCGATCTTCGCGACCATCGTCTGGGTGGCATCGAACAGCGAGCCATACCGCATACCGATGACATCGGAGGAAACGATCGGATCCTCGTTGTAGCCGAAGGAGGCGCAAGCCGCCGCCTTCATCGCCGCGTTGATGCCCTCTTTGGTGACATCGGCACCCTTGACGACCGCGGTGAGGATGGTGGTGGAACCGGTCGGGACCGGCACACGCTGAGCAGAGCCGATCAGCTTACCGTTGAGCTCCGGAATGACCAGACCGATCGCCTTGGCAGCGCCGGTGGAGTTCGGAACGATGTTGGCGGCGCCGGCACGCGCGCGGCGCAGATCACCCTTACGGTGCGGGCCGTCGAGGATCATCTGATCGCCGGTGTATGCGTGGATGGTGCTCATGATACCGCTCTGGATCGGGGCATAGTCGTTAAGCGCCTTCGCCATCGGAGCGAGGCAGTTGGTGGTGCAGGAAGCCGCGGAAATGATCTGATCGTCCTTGGTCAGGGTCTTCTCGTTGACGCTGAAAACGATCGTCTTCAGATCGTTGCCCGCCGGAGCGGAAATAACGACCTTCTTCGCGCCGGCGTCGATGTGCGCCTGGCTCTTCTCCTTGGAGCAGTAGAAGCCGGTGCACTCGAGAACAACATCCACACCGATCTTGCCCCACGGCAGATCCGCGGCGTTCTTTTCACTGTAAATAGTGATCTTCTTGCCATCGACGATGATGCAGCCCTCACCGGCCTCAACCGTGTGGGTGCCCTCGCCGATACGACCGCAATAGCCGCCCTGCGCCGTGTCGTATTTGAGCAGATGCGCCAGCATAGCCGGATCGGTCAGATCGTTGATCGCAACGACCTCATACCCCTCTGCACCGAACATCTGACGGAATGCCAGACGACCGATACGACCAAAACCATTGATTGCAACTTTGACTGCCATAGTAATAACCTCCAATTATTATAGTCTGTGATTATTTTAACGCATTCTTTATGCGTTTGCAAGCCGTTTGCGGCAAAAATATCCATTTTCCCCGTACTTTCGGTGATTTCACCAAACTCCCCGACGATTATGCCGAAACAGTGTTCATTTTGGATAAAATGAACGTAGATTGCTTACTGGATAGTATCTCCGTCCGAGGACTGCTTATGCGCGTCCGGCTGAGGCAAATCAACCAACAGCTCTTCCTCCGGAATATCCGGCATTGGCTCAATCTCATCATCCTCGTCAATCAGACCTTCCTGCGGCATTTCATCGACGAATAGCAACGGCGCCTCCTCGATCGGCGCGGAGGCAGGATTGGCATCCAGGCGCAGAGTATCCGCCAGCGACCACAGGGTCATCAGTGCCAACAAACCAATCGCCGCATCGGGAATACCCACCAGATACAACGCCTGATATGCCTCGGAGTCACCCGTCAAATACATACACAGCCGTACCAGCGGTGCGGACAGCGCCAGCAGAGCCGTTACCCCGGAATAAAAGGCCAGCAAGCCCGTACGTGGGGTACCCACATTGCTGACAAAGCGGGCGAGCTTAAACAAAAACAGCAATTCCGCAATGTACATCAAAAACTCAAAGAAACAATCCGACAGCCCGAGCGCACTCGCATAGGACATTTCGTAGCGGGCAAGACGGAACCACAGCCACAACACCGGCAACAGCAAAAACGTGCCGTGCTTCGCGGCGGTCGAGTCCCGCGCGGTGATGCCAAAGCCCCACACGACCAGCACCACACCACCGAGCACACCGAAAACCAGCATCAATATCAACACGATATTCGACAGAATACTGGGCATAGCGACCTGCGGATCCGGCTCCCGCTGAAGGAAATACCATCCGTAAGCATCCCAAGCCGAGGAGAGCGCCATCACGATGCCCGCCACCATACCGGCAACAGACAATGGGATGAGAGTACGACCATGCAAAAAAGCGGTTTTTTCGCCGCGGATCGACGCGCACAGAAAGATCAGTGCCGCAATAAACACCACCGAAGCAATGATCGCCCACAGCGGATCACCAAAAACGCCGGTGTCTATATCCCGGGACTGCGGCACCAGAAAGGTGCGGATTGCCGTCAACGCGACAGTGGCGGCGGCGGCAAACAGCAACGCGCCAAACGCATACCGGGCATTGGTTTGTTTTTGCATCCCGAAAAGCCTCCTTCGGATGTATCATTTGTACCTACCCCGCATATATATGCAAGGACAGGCTCCAATCTTTCCCATATTACTGTTACTATACCTCTTTTCTCCCGCAAAGTCAAGCGAAAAGAAACCGAAAGGAAGGATCGTTTTGAAAGGCTATGTTTTGACCGCGCTATTGTGTGTGCTGATCTCGTTCTTGTTGCCTCTCCCCCTCCTGCCGCACGGCAAAGCCGCAACAAACACCGCGTCGGTGCCCGCTACCCCGGCAGTCGCACCCGCCAACGACAACGGCAAGCCCGCTCCGGCGGGTGGCGTATTCCGCATCCTCGTCGGGGAAGAGCTCGTCACGCTGGAGGAGCGGGAGTTCCTAATCCGCACGCTGGCATTCGAAATGCCCGCGACCTACCCGGTCGAGGCGCTCAAGGCACAGGCGGTCGCCGCCTACACCTATTATTCCCGCCGCCGCGAGGTACACGCGGCAAACCCGGATGCCGCCCTTCGCGGGGCGGATTTCGTTACACCGGGGGCGGATTTTCCCGAAAACTACACCACAGACAAGCTCAAGACCCGCTGGGGCAGTCACTATGAGGAATACTACGAAAAGCTGACCGACGCCGTGGATGCAGTTTACGGGCATTATATCACCTACGAAGGGCAAAAGATCGACGCGTGCTATTTTGCGGTCAGCAATGGCAGTACCGAATCCGCCGCGGTGATCTGGGGCAGTGATGTGCCGTATCTGCGTCCGGTCGCCAGCCCCGGCGATACGCTGTCCCCGTCCTATCAGTCCGCCGCATCCTTCACGCCGCAGGAGCTACGCACCCACCTTGATCCCGAGCAGAAGCTCACCCTGCCGGACGACCCCGCCGCCTGGCTCGGTCAGCCGACCCTGTCCTCCGCCGGGAGTGTGACCGCCCTGCCCTTCGGCGGGCAAACGCTGACCGGCACGCAGGTGCGCACCAAGCTCGGACTGCGCTCCTCCTCGTTTTCGGTTGCCTATGCCGACGGAAAGTTCACTTTCACGGTACACGGCTACGGACACGGCGTCGGCATGAGCCAATACGGGGCAAAGTGCCTTGCGGAGCAGGGCTACTCCTGGCAGGAGATCCTTAAATATTACTACACCGGCGTGAATATTTGCTGAAAACGGTTGCATTTTCCCCGGCAGTATTGTACAATGACGGTACGATAATGCAAAGGACGGCTTTGATCTATGCGCACAAGCTTACACAATCCGAAAAGAAGAAGAAGGCACTCCCTGCTCGTCCCGCTCGCCATATTGCTGGCGGTCGTTGTGGCGGGCGGAGCGGTGCTGTTGATTTTGCGGCATCCGACGACCGGCATCAGCGACACCCCCGCGATCACCGAGCCGACCAAGCCAACCAAGGCTTTGCCTGTCGATTTCATTGACCGCAATACCGCCTCGCCCTATGTGATGCTCAAGGATATAACCTCCGGGCAGGTGCTATACAGCAAAAATGCCGATGCCCGCTGTTATCCCGCCAGCTTGACCAAGCTCGTGACGGCGCTCGTTGCGATGGATTATGTACAGGCGGACACTGTGCTGACCGTCGGCAATGAGGTGACGATGATCGACAAGGAGTCCAGTCGCGCGTTTATCCCGGTCGGTGCGGTGATGAGCGCCGAGCAGCTCATCCAGGCGATACTGTTGCCCTCCGGCAACGACGCCGCCTATGCGCTGGCGGCGCAGGTCGGCAAGCTGATCTTATCCGATGAAAACGCCGCACCGCGCACCGCCATCGACGCTTTTTGCCGAAAAATGAACGAAAAGGCGCAGGCGCTCGGCTGTACCGGCACGCATTTCCGTAATCCCGACGGCATCCACGAGGCAGAGCATTATACCACCGCCTCGGATATGATGAGGATCGCGACGGCGGCGCTCCAAAATGATGTGATTGCCCGCACCGTCGCCACTCCCGAGATCAACACGAACCTTTTGTCCGGACAGGGAGTGCACTGGGTCAACTCCAACAAGCTCGTGCACGAGGGCAATGCGTTCACCTATGCCGGCGCGACCGGACT
>CALDHV010000011.1 GCA_937902305.1 uncultured Clostridia bacterium | reverse complement strand
AATGTACGCCGACACGGTAACGCCGTCCATGGAAAGAGCCATAAGGGAGACCTACCGCCGCCGTGAAAAGCAGCAGGCATACAACGAAGCGCACGGCGTCGTTCCGCAGACCATCCGCAAGGATGTGCGGGAGATACTGGAAATATCGGTTGGCGGCAAAAACGCCCGCAATCAAAAAGGGATGCGCCTGACCCGCGCCGAGCGGGAGGAGCTGATCCGGCAGTTGACCAAGGAAATGAAAAACGCCTCCCGTCTGCTGGAGTTCGAGCACGCGGCGATGCTTCGCGACCGGATCAAGGAGCTGCAAAACGAAAAATAATGGGATGTTTTGGCACTATTTGGCGCTGACAGTTGACCGCTATTCGGCGGTGTAGTATACTTTTTTCGACGATAAAACATCGCGAAAGGAGGAAATAGTATGAAAAAAAGCCCCGAAGCGCCGGAAAAGATCCGCCTGCCGCTTCGCCGTGAGATCGGGAATAACCGGTTTTTGCTCACCGAGATCCACCGCGCCGCGCCGGGCTATATCGCGTTGGTGTTTTTCAGCGCGGCGCTGACCGGGCTGATGAGCTTTTTCAGCGGCTCTTTCCTCCTGCGCTATACCCTCAACGGCATCGGGCAGGGCAAAACCTACGCGCAAATACTGGCTTTGCTGGTCGGTATTCTGATCGCCACGGTGCTTAGCGACCTGTTTGCCCATGTCGTCAATATTTGGCTGTTGCCCCGGTTTGAGGCGAGCGTATCCCGCCGTATCAACGGTGCGTTGTATGAACGTGCCGCTCGCGCAGACCTGTCCTGCTATGAGGATCCTGCCTATTATGACAGCTTTTCCAAGGCGGTGGAGGAGTGCAGTGACCAAACCTCGCAGATGATGACTACGCTTTCCTCCATCAGTAGCCTGCTGACCTCATTTTCCGCCAATTTCGGGATGCTGACCGCGATCGACCCGTTTTTGCTGATCTTCGCGGCGGTGCCGTTGCTGACCGTGCCGCTTTTGGCGCGTCAGCACACGCTGACCTTTGAGCGCAGAATGGCGACCGTGGAGCAAAAGCGGCGCGAAAACTATGCCCGTCGCACCTTCTATCTGGCGGATTACGCCAAGGAGATGCGGCTGACTGCGATGCCGGGTCTGATGCTTACGCGCTTTCGCGAGGCAGGGGCGGAAATTATGCACATCGTCAAGACCTATGGCTTGCGGCTGTGGGTGCTCAGCTATATTTCCGGTGTTTGCACCAATGTGCTGATGCCGTTTGGCGCAACCTTTTACGCGGCGTGGAAAACGCTGTCGGTCGGCACGATGGGCATTGGTGACTGCATCGTGGTCGCAGGGGCGGTCAGCCATATTTCCGGGTCGTTGCTGGAAGCCTTCGGCGTGCTGATGCAATTCCATGAGCACGCGCTGTATATTGAAAATCTGCGGCAGTTTTTGGAAAGAGAGATCGTCATCACCGGCGGGGATGCCCCTCTGCCGGAGAGCGGCGATCTGGTGATGGAGAATGTCCGCTTCCGCTATGAAGGCTCCGACCACGACTGCCTGCACGATGTCAATATCCGCATCGGCGCCAGGGAAAAAATCGCCATCGTCGGGCATAACGGCGCGGGTAAAACGACGCTGGTCAAGCTCTTACTGCGGCTGTACGACCCGACCGATGGCAGGATCACATACGGCGGCACCGACATCCGGGATTTCCCGGTGGACGATTACCGCGAGCCGTTCGGCTGTGTGATGCAGGACACCCACCTTTTTGCGCTGTCGGTGGAGGAAAATGTACTGGGGCGTCCGGCTTGCCCGGGGGATGAGGCGACCGTTTCCGCCGCGTTGGAGCAGAGCGGCTTGCGCGATAAGATCGCCGGCTTTTCGGCGGGGACAAAGACGGTGCTCACCCGTGAGTTTGACGAGGAGGGCGAGCAGCTTTCCGGCGGCGAAACGCAGAAAATGGCGATCGCCCACGTTTTTGCGGGGAATAACCGTTTCGTCATTTTGGACGAGCCGTCCAGCGCGCTCGACCCGATCGCGGAGCACGAGATGTATGAGCGTATGGCGCAGGCGTGCCGCGATTGCGGGATGGTGTTTATTTCGCACCGCCTGTCCTCGGCGGTGACGGCTGATCGCGTATATCTGATGGAAAAAGGCACGGTGCTGGAAACCGGCACCCACGCCGAGCTGATGGCGAAAAACGGGCGGTATGCCGAGATGTTCCGCCGTCAGGCAGAAAACTACGGGGAGGTGTCGCCATGCCACCCGGAATGAGAAGCACCGGCCGTCCGCCGTATGCGCGGCGCACGCGGGATGACCACCTGCGCGAAACGGTCAAAATATCACGCCGCAATGTGCTGAAAAACAACTGGTGGATGCTGTTGCTGATCTGCCGCAGTACCCCCGGCTATGTCGTGTTTATGATCCTCGACGGTATGCTTGGCGGGGTCATCGGCGCGGTGGATCTGCTGTATACCAAGAGCCTGCTCGAGGGGCTGGACAACCACATATCCTTCGGCTATGTCGCCGCCTTGATCGGCATTTATGTTGCGTTCCAGCTATTGATCAACGCCTTTACCGGCTGGTATCGCCAGCGGTATGTGCCGTATGTCAGCGAAAAGCTCAATGTCGAAATGAATGCCGGACTGTTCGAAAAGGCGGTGGGGCTTGACCTGTCGCTATATGACGATCCCGAGTTTTACAACGATTTTATCTGGGCGATCAACCAAAGCGGCTCCCGCGCCGTCCTGCTCATCGACGATACCGGGCGGCTGATCCAGCGGGTGGTGTCGTCGGTCGCGCTTATCGGCGTGATGCTGACGGTCGATTTGTGGCTGGCGATCATTGCCACCGGGATGGCGGTCATCGGCGCGTTGCTGATGATGCTGCGCAACAAGATCAATCTTGCCTACCTTGACGAGCTCAACCCCGTGCGCCGCAAGGATGAGTACATCAATCGGATATATAAATTGCCCGATTATGCCAAGGAATTGCGCTTGAGTCACATCGGGGAGGCGATGTTCCGGGAGCTGGACGACAATACCCGCCGCAAGAAGAAGCTTGCCGACCGGTATTTCCCGCGCCGTACCGCGATCGGTATGGCGATCGATATGACCCGGAATTGCGGCAATATCTTCTTGCTGATGCTGGTGCTGTATCGCGTGATGGTGGTCGGCGATATGACGGTCGGCGGGTTTGCCGTCGCGGTCAACGCGGTGTGGCGTATGTCGTTCTTCCTGCGGGATCTTACGATGCGCCTTTCCGCCTATCACGAGCACGGACTGTTTATCGAAAAGATCCGCCGCTTTGTCGATTACCGCCGCACCATCCTCGACGGCGCGTTGGAAGCGCCGCCGCTGGAGGAGTTGTCGATCCGCGATGTGCGTTTCAGTTATTTTGACCGCGACGAGCGGGTGGATGCGCTCAGCGGCGTGACCCTCCATGTCCGGCGCGGCGAAAAGATCGCCATCGTCGGCTATAACGGCGCGGGCAAGACCACGCTGACCAAGCTGATCATGCGTCTGTATGACCCCGCCGCCGGGGAAATCTTGTATAACGGCAGACCGCTGTCCGACTATTCGATCGACAGCCTGCGGCAACGGATGGCGGCGGTATTCCAGGATTATCGGCTGTTTGCCGCCACAGTGGCGGAAAATGTCGTCGGTGGGGCGTATTCTCCCGCGCAGGAGGGGGCAATGCTTGACGCGCTCGAAAAAGCCACCTTTACCGAAAAGCTCCGCTCTCTGCCGCACGGGACGGACACTCCGCTGACGCGGGAGTTCGACCGCGATGGCACCCAGCTTTCCGGCGGTGAGGCGCAAAAGGTCGTGCTGGCGCGGGCATTTTTCAAGAATGCCGACCTGCTTATCCTCGATGAGCCGTCCAGCGCGCTCGACCCGGACGCGGAATACGCGCTCAACCGCTCGATCGCCGATTACGCCGACGGGCGGGCGGTCATCTTTATTTCACACCGGCTTTCGACCACCCGTCACGCCGACCGGATCTATATGTTCGACAGCGGCAGGTTGGTGGAGGCGGGCACCCACGAGGAGCTGATCGCGCGCGGCGGTCAATATGCGTATATGTTCAATTTGCAGGCGGAGCAATACCGCCGTGGAGCCAAGATAGAGGAAGGGAAGAAGCACCGTGAGCACTACCGAACGGTGGATGAAGAAGCACGCCGCCCCGCTGACCGGGAAACGGATCGCGCTGACCGAGGCGACGGGTGGTCTTGGCAGTGAGTGGTTCTGCCGCATCGGGGAAACCGCCCGCCGGCTGTATGAGGAGCAATAAAAAAGTATGTCGAGTATCCGAAAGGACGCTCGACATACTTTTTATCGGTTGCGGTATGCGCGGGGAGACAGTCCCGTCTGCCGTCGAAAAACGCTGTTGAAGGTTCGTACACTGCCAAAGCCGCACCGCGCGGCGATCTCGGTCACGGACAGATCGGTGTCGGTCAGATACGCAGTCGCCTCTTGGATGCGGCACATATTCACATAGGCGGTGAAGGACATCCCGAAAATCCGGCGGAACAGCCGCGAGGTGTAGCTGTAATCGTAGCCGAGATAGGTCGCCAGCGTATGCAGGTTGATGTCCGCATCAAAGCCGGAGGCGATATAGGACAGTATCGCGTTGGTGACATCCGCCTCATTGCCGGGCAGATCGGTCAGCGTCACTGCCCGCGCAAACTGCTCACACGCGGCATAGAGGCAGGATTTCAGGGTCAGCACCGGCGGCGTTTGCGCCAGAAAAAGCCGCGCCTCGAGATACGCGCGGGTCGCCGGGTCGCAGGTGAAGCGATGCTCGGTCGCCGTTTTGCCGCGGGTCAGCTTGTCAAATGCCGGCACATAGGCGGGCGAAAACACCCCGACCCACCCGCAAGTCTCGCCGGAAAAGCGGACGGCGTGCACCTCATTCGGCAAAAACAGCGCACATTCTCCCGCCCGTACCGTCAGCGGGCGAAAGCCGACCATACACTCCGCCGCGCCGGAAAAGACGTAGACCAGCTCATAACTGCGGTGAAAATGTGCTGGATAGGCGCTGTCGGTGTAGATATAGGCGTTGAAAATGTATTCGCCGTCGGAATTGGCGACCTGGTGCTGGACGTGCGGGATGCCGGACATAGCGTATTCCTCCGAAAAGTCAAATATCTGCCGGTATTATACAATAATATTCTTGTATATGTCAAATAATTTCTATATGATGGATACGGTGATGTGTATGCAAACGGGACTGGTTTTTTCCGTCGAGGAGTTTTCGACCTTTAACGGGCCGGGCATCCGCGCGACGGTGTTCCTCAAGGGCTGTCCGTTGCGGTGCGCGTGGTGCCACAACCCCGAGGGGCAGACTTTCGACAATCCCATTCTGCGCTCCCCGAACGGATGCACGGGCTGTGGGGCGTGCCGCCGCGCGGCAAAAACGGCGGACGGCAAGACTGTTTTCACGCCGGAAAGCATCCGGCAATGCCCGAACGGGCTGTTGCGGTATGCCGCGACGGAGTATACCGTGGACGGGCTGTGTGAGCGGCTGACGCCGCTGATGCCGATGCTCCGTCCCGACGGCGGCGTGACCTTTTCCGGCGGCGAGCCGCTGGCACAGCCGGATTTTCTGCTTGGCTGTCTGCGAAAGCTCCGCGGGCAGACCCACCGTGCCCTGCAAACGGCGGGCTATGCCGAGGAGGATGTCTTTCGCGCCGTCCTGCGGGAGACGGACTATGTGCTGTATGACCTCAAGCTGATGGATGACGCGGCGCACCGGCGCTATACCGGCGTTTCCAACGCGCCGATCCTGCGCAATTTCGCCGTCCTCTGCGGCGCGGGCGTGCCGTTTGTCGTGCGCACGCCGCTCATTCCCACCATCACCGATACACCGGAAAATCTTGCCGCCATCGCCGCTTTTTTGCGGCAGAACGGGATGGATGAGATCGAGCTATTGCCGTATAACCGCCTTACCGGCTCCAAATATCCGCTCGCCGGACGGCAATACACGCCGCCCTTTGATGAAGCGGTGCCCCCATCGCCCCGCCACGAGATATTTGCCTCCTGCGGGATACGCAGTCGGGTGCGCTGAAAGGAGATTTTTATGATGACCGAGGCTGTCCGTACCTTTTTGCAAACGCTCAAGGTCGCCGCTTTCCGTGATGCGCGGCGGGTCGCCGATTTCAGCGCCTGCCCGCCGGAGGACGACTATACGGCGGATGCCGCGCGTTTTGTCGCCGTGCTGGAGGCGGAGGAGCCGTTTTTCCTTGACGGCGATCCGTTCGGCTTCAACCGCACTGTGCGTAACGACCCGGAGCTGGAGGGGCGGTTCCCCAACAACAATATCACGCCCGATTACGCCTCGGCGCTGGAGGGCGGCTTTGACGGGTTGCTGCGCCGTATTCGCGCCCTGCCCGCGTCGCCGTGGCGCGAGGCGCCGGAAACGGAGATCGCGGCGGTGTATCGCCTGTCCGACCGCTACCGCGACGCGGCAAAGCAGACCGGACGCATACGGCTGTATGACGCGCTCGGACGGGTGCCGCGGCAGGCGCCGACCGACTTTTTTGAAGCGTGCGTGATGATGAAGATCATCATTTTCACCCTGCGGAAGAATATCACCTTCCACCTTGGACTGGGGCGGTTTGACCAATATATGCTCCCGTATTTTCTTGCCGACCGCGCTCGCGGGGTGAGCGAGGCGGAGCTGTTTGAGACGCTGGAGCTGTTTTTCATCTCTCTCAATGTCGATATTGATTTGTATTGGGGGATGCAACGCGGCGACGACGGGCAAAGTATGATGCTCGGCGGCTACGGAGCCGACGGGGAGGATATGTTCAATCCGTTGTCCGAAATGTGCATTCGCGCCTCGGAGGAGCTGTGCCTCATCGACCCGAAGATCAATCTGCGGGTCAACCGCACCACCCCCATCGAGCGGTATGAGCTCGGCACCGAACTGACCCGCAAGGGGCTGGGCTTCCCGCAGTATTGCAATGACGATATTGTGGTGCCGGGGCTGATCCGGCTCGGTTATGCGCCGGAGGATGCGCGGGAATACACCGTCGCCGCCTGCTGGGAGTTCATCATCCCGGGTAAGGGTATGGACATCGTCAATGCGACCCAGCTCGTCCCTCCGAAGGCGCTCGAAAAGGCGTTGCAGGAGCGGCTGACCGATGCCGAGACCTTTGACGCGTTTCAGGATGCGTTCTGCGCGGCGCTCGCCGACCATTGCCGCGAACGGATGGCGTATTGCAACGGGTACTATCTGCGCCCGCGCCGGTCGCCGTATTGCTCGCTCTTTTTCCCCTCCTGCCTCGAACGCGGGCGGGATGTCGCCGACGGCGGCGCCGTCTACTATAATTTCGGTTTGCTGGTAAGCGGGCTGACCACCGCTGCCGACTCGCTGGCGGCGATCAAGCGGGCGATATACGACGAGCGTTTTTGCACCAAGGAGGAATTGCTTACGGCGCTCCGGCGGGATTTCGCGGGGGACGCGCCGTTGCGCAATGCCTTGCTCGCTTGCCCCAAGACCGGCAATGACGATGACGAGGCAGACCGGTATCTTGCGCTGATCCTGCGGGTGATGGACAAAACGGTCAGCGGTCAGCCGAATGTGCGCGGCGGCATTTTCCGCGTCGGCACCGGCAGTGCGCAGGGCTATCATTTCGAATCGCTGGAGGTCGGGGCGACCCCGGACGGGCGCAAGGCGGGTACGCCGTATTCATCCAGCTTTTCGCCGTCGTTGCAGACCCGGCTCAAGGGGCCGCTGTCCTGCATCCGCTCCTTTACTAAGGTCGATATGACCAATACCGTCAACGGCGGGCCGCTGACGATGGAGATACACGATTCGGTTTTTCGCAATGACGACGGCGTTCCCAAGGTCGCCCGGCTGGTGCAATGCTTCATCGAGCGCGGCGGGCATCAGCTACAGCTCAACGCGGTCAACCGCGACGTCCTGCTCGCGGCAAAGGCGCGCCCGGAGGAATACCGCAATCTCATCGTGCGGGTGTGGGGCTGGAGCGGGTATTTCACCGAGCTTGACCCTTGGTTCCAGGAGCATATCATCGCCCGCACCGAGTTCACCTGCTGATAATACAAATGAGCCTCCGGCAACGGCTGTTGCCGGAGGCTCATTTGATTTTGGTCAAAACTCGGTGACAAAGTCTGCTTCGTAGGGGCAATATTTGCCCACGGCTTTTTCAAACAACACCTGATATTCGTCCGGGATGTCATAGGATTGCCATTCCTTTTCCTCTTCGACGACCATTTTTTGCAAAAACAGCTTGCCGCTATCCGTGCGGCACACCTCCAGTGTATCGCCCTCCGGGCGGTACAGAAGTGCTTTTTGATACGCCGGGCAGAGCACGAACAGGCAGGATCCCGTTCGCCCGGAGGGGGTCACGGTGGTGAGGATCTTCTGTACCGCGTCGAACAGCGCCGGCTCGACATACTCAACTTTGGGTCGGTACTCATCGTCCACATCATAGTAGTTGACAAAGTAGCTGTCAGCGGTAATATCCTCCTTGCCGAGTGCGACCGCCTCGTCGTATTTGTCCTCCCGGGCGTAGGCCATCCCGCTTTGCTTGCCGGTAAATACATCGGACGGTATCCAAAGATAAGCCGCGTCGTTGTCATACCACATATCGGTGGCACTGAACATTTCGCTGAGCAGGACGGGCACGTTGGCTTCGGTGAGATTGGCGTTGTTCAGTATCAGATACTCCGTGTTGATGCGATGGCCGTTTGCCGGCAACAGCCGATAGGTTTCTCCCCGGAAGCTGATGGTCGTGTGGTCGGGAGAAGACCACTTGGCATGATCCTCGCGCATTTCGTCCAGCGCGGAGCAGGAGCAAAGCCCCAGGCACATCGCGGCGGCAAGCAACAGCGCCGCCCATTTTTTCCATTGCCGTTTCATAGCAGTCGTCTCCTTTCTTATTCGAGATTGAGCTTCTTCTTGACGATGACGTTGGTGATGAGGTAATACACCAGCCCGAGCACCGCATCAAGCAATGTGCCGCCGATCAGCCCGACATGGATCATCTGCACGGAATGCTCGGTGATCCAGATCAACATATTCTCCACCCACGGCAGTGTGACCACCACCGCACCGAGGATGGATACGATCGTGCCGATCGTCTGGCAGATGAACATATAGATAAAATAGGTGAGGAACGCCATCAGCACCCGATTTTTCTTGGATAGCTGACCGAAGGCGATGCAGGCGTACATCAGCAGATAGGAGGTCGCGATGCTGACCGGCAACAGCAACAGCAATTCCACGATATAGCCGATGAAATTGCCGCGTCCGGCAAGCTCGGCGCCCTTGCCGAGCAGGAATGCTCCCGCCTTGATTATCTCGATGAACATATCGCCCGCCGAGGCGATGCCGAGCGCCAGCAGGACGCTCACCACCGTGACGAGCGTGAAAAACAGCGCCGCCAACAGCTTCGTCCACAAAAGCTGTGCCCGCGTGACCGGCAGGGTGAAGGTGAGATACCCCTCATTGGTGAACAAGTTTTTGTAAAACCGGATGACCGCGATGGCGTAGGTCATCACCAGACTGACCACGCACCCCACGATCAGCAGAATGATCGACGAGGTGAACAGGATGGAATACATCGTGGTGTCATTCTCGAAGAATTGCACCAGGCGGTTGATCACCGCCAGCCCCAACAGAATGAGGTCGATCGGAATGAGAACACGCAGATAGGACATATTCTCATATTTTAACAGCTTCTTTACCATTTGAACACCTCCCGGAACAGTTCGTCCACGCTTTTGCCGTTTTCGGCACGGATCTCATCCACCGATTTTTGCAGGACGATGTGCCCGTTGTTGATGAACAGCACCTCATCCAGCACCGACTCAATATCCGAGATCAGGTGGGTGGAGATCAGCACCGTCGCTTCGGGATTGTAGTTGTTGAGGATGGTCGAAATGATATAGTCGCGGGTCGCGGGATCGACGCCGGCGATCGGCTCATCCAGCACATACAGCAGGGCGTTGCGGCTCATCGTCAGGATGAGCGACACCTTTTCCTTATTGCCCTTGGAGAGCGCCTTGAGCTTGCGCTTGGGCGGGATCTCCAGCCGCGCCAGCATCTCGTAGGCGAGCTTCGGGCGGAAGTCCGCGAAGAAGTCGGTGAATTGCTCGACAATCTGCTCCACCGTCATCCAGGAATTGAGGAAGCTGTTATCCGGCAGATAGGCGACGATACGCTTCGTTTCCGTTCCCGGCGCGTTGCCGCAGACTGTTACCGAGCCGCCGGTCGGGGTCAGCAGTCCGTTGATCAGCTTGATGAGGGTCGTTTTGCCCGAGCCGTTCGGCCCCAGCAGTCCGACGATACGCCCGTTTTCCAGCGTCAGATTGATCTTGTCCAGCGCGACAAGACTGCCGTAGTGCTTCGATAGGTTTTCGCACCGCAATATTTCACTCATGGGTTGTCTCCTCCTTACTGTTTTCCGCGTTGGGCTCCCACGCCGCGGCGGCTTGCCTGGTCTGCGCCGCATCACAGCCCAGCGCCTCCATGGCGGCGAAATACGCCGCCGTCGTCTGCCGGATCAGCTCGCTGACCGTTTGCCGCGCAAGGTCGGTATCCTCGCTGACAAACCAGCCGGAGCCGCGCACCGCGTAGATCAAATGCTGTTGCTCCAGCATCTCGAAGGATTTCTGCACGGTGTTGGGGTTGACCCCCGCCGCCAGCGCGACCTCGCGCACCGACAGCAGTCGTTCGTTCGGCTTGAGCTCTCCCGCCGCGATCTGCACGCAGAGCTGTTCGCATATCTGCGGACAAATCGGACGGCTTTTATCCAAATGCCATGCCATACGCATTCTCCTTTCCGGACATCTGTCCTATTTCACTAATACAATAGTACAATTTTTCGCTTTTGTCAAGTACTTTTTTGAAAAAATAGGGACGGTTGCCATTTCAATGCAACCGTCCCTGTGCTTTATTCTTCTTCTGTGGCAAAAACCACATTGTCGATCTGCGTCAAGGTCGCTATATCGCAGTCGATCCGTTTTTCGGTGATGATGAATAAGCCGAGATGTCCGCCGTATTTGCTTTTCGGCTGGACGGTCTGGAAGGTGAACGACTGACCGAGCAGTGCTTCCAGCTCCTTCAATATGGCGTTGGTGCGGTACATATCGTCGATCTCTATGTAGATGACCTGCGTGGATTTTTTCTGCCGCTCAAAGCGCGCAAACACGATAATGACGATCATCAGCACCGCTGTGGCGATCCCGGCACCGACATAGAAGCCGTAGCCGATCGCCAGACCGATCGCACCGGTCGCCCAAACGCCTGCCGCCGTCGTCAGCCCGGTGATCATCTGATTATTCCGCAATATGATCATCCCCGCGCCGAGGAAGCCGACCCCGGAGATGACCTGTGCGGAGATACGGAATACATCGCCGTTGATGCCGAGCGTCTGCGAAACATACAGACTGGTCATCGCAGTCATCGCGGAGCCGAGGCAGACGAGAATGTGGGTGCGCATACCTGCCGCCCGTCTGTGCCGGGCACGCTCAATGCCGATCAGCGTGCCGACCACTACGGTCAGCGTCGCGCGTATCAATACTTCGATCCAACTCATGAGTTATTTCCTCCTTGTTGCGGTAGTGTTTTCAGCGGCTGAAAGTTGCTGTCAAAAACGTATTTGTAGTAGTTATTATCCAGGATCGCCGCCGAATAGATCTTCATCGCCTCGACTCGCTTGTTGATCGAAGCAACATACGCCGCCTGCTGCTCGGCATCCATCGTGCAGGTCGCGGACGGGGTGAACTTTCTGCCGACGGTATGGTAGCAGCCCTGTGTGGTGATCCAGTTCCACGATCCGCCGGTGGACAGCGTGTTGATGATGACCACGTTTTCGGTATCCGACAGCACATCGGTGCCGGTGATGAGGCGGGAGTCGTATTCCAGCCCGAACAGATTATACAGCGTCGGGGCGATGTCGTAGCTTGAGCAGGGAGTATCGACCGTGATCGGCTCCTTCATATCGGCACACCACAGGATAAAGCCGTTGCGGTAGAGATCGAAATTGTTGTGGATGCCCTGCACCGGCAGTTTGTACAGCTCGGCAAGCTCGGCATCGGTCAGCGCGTAGGGGTAGTGGTCACAGCACATGGCAAAAACGGTGTCGTTGAGCTTGCCGGCGGCATCCAGCTTTTCGACCAGCGTCTGGAGCATCCGATCGACCTCGATCTGGCAGGCAATATACGCCTTGACATTTTCGCTATAAGGCGAATCCGCGGGAATATCGCCGCGGTGCTTGAGGGACATACTGTTGCCCATCCAAGTGAAATTGGCGTGTCCGCTGACCGTCATATAGTAGGCGTGGAAGGGCGTCGGGCTGTTGATATAGTCGTCGATGGTCGCCTCTGCCATTTCCTGGTCGGAGCGCGGCCAGCCGTTGAACGGCACGGTCAGCCCCTTGCCGATGCCGCGGTAGTCATAGCCGAAATTGGGGTGAGACAACTGGCGGTTATAGTAATTATAGGTATTATTGTGATAGGCAAAGGTGGTGTAGCCGGCGTTCCGGAACTGATTGCCGAGCGCGGAGTAGGTGAGGGTGGAGCCGGACTTTTTGAGGCAGGTCGCGGAGGAATAGAAATTGCCGGTCATATTGGCATATTCCCCGGTGGCGGTACTGCCGCCCCACAGCGTATCGTAGAAATTGGTGAAGCGGAAGCCCCCGTTCGCCATTTTGTACAGCGTCGGGGTCAGCATCGGGTCGATGACCTTGTCGCTGAAGCCCTCCAGACACAGCACGATCAGGTTTTTGCCCTTGAACATCCCGGTGTATTCGTTTTCGGCAGATGCCGGAACAGAAGCAAAATACCGGTGCATATTGCGAATGGTGTTATTGGGGGCGCTGTTGATCAGCGCGTCAAAGTCGATGGGCAATTGGTGGTAGACCGTCGGCTCCGGCTCCTCGGGTTCGGGATCGGAGGTCGGATCGGAGGTGGGGTCGCTGTCGTCGTACGGGTTATCCACCGGGTCAAGGACGGGCTTGCGTATGGTGTCGAACAGATCGGCGGTGGATGCCAGCCCGATCCCGTAAAAGCGGAAGGCCCGGTCGGTATCCGAGCGGATATTGGCGAGAGCGGAACGGTTGCCGGGCAGAAGACCGATCAGCAATATGGCGAGGATCGCCAGCACCGCGCCCAACGCGCCACCGAAAACGTGAACATCCGATTTGCGGTGCGGCAGGCGGTAGGTGCGCTTAAAAATCAAAAACAGGATCAGCGGCAAAAACGTCAAAATGACCTGCGGCAGGCATCGCAGGATGCCGAGCAGGGTCTGCTTCCAGAAGGTGGTGACGGCGCTGGCAAGACCGAGGGTCTGCCACAGGAAAAAGGAGCGGAAAATGCCGTAATAGACCATATAGAAAGAAAAAAATACGCCCAGCACCGCTAAAAAAACGCCGACCAGCCGCTTGCTGTGCTTTTCCGGCAACAGCGCGGCGAAAAACGCCAGCAAAAAGCCGCCCGCCGCCGATAACAGCGGCAGGAAAAACCACGACCGGTCAAAGGTGATGCCGAACATGGAGATATGTGCCACGACCTCCACGAACCACACGCTGACAGGCAGGAGGATGAAGGAAAAGTTTTTCTTTTTCACGGTCGCACGGCGCGACCGAACGGGCTGAGTCACGGGTTTTACCTCTTTTCGCAACAAATGTCGAATATTGTACCTTTCAGTATAGCATATCCATGGAAGAAATGCAAGCCGTCGGCGGGCTGTTTTAGTGCTCTATCATAAAAAATACGCAATATTTCGAAAAATATCCCGGTCGGTTGTTTCCGCTTCTATGTTGACATCCGTGCGGGTTTTCGGTATGATGATAAAAAACGATCAAGGGGGGTGTGCGGATGATAGCTAAAGAGATCCGGCGACGGCTTTTGACACAGCAGGATACGGCATACCGCGACTTTCAGGCGCGGCTGATGCCGGGCATCCCGCCCGAACGCATCCTCGGTGTACGCACGCCGATCTTACGCGCCATGGCGAAGGAGCTTTCCGTCGCACCGGACATTGACGATTTCCTGCGGATATTGCCGCACGACTATTATGAGGAGAACAACCTCCACGGCTTTCTCATCGCCCGATGCCGGGATTACCGCCGCGCGGTGGCGTATACAGACGCGTTTTTGCCGTATGTGGATAACTGGGCGACCTGCGATTCGTTCAGCCCGACGGTGTTTCGCCGCCATCGCGGTGAGCTGAAAGCCGAGATCGAACGCTGGATTAGGTCGGTGCAGACCTATACCGTGCGCTTCGGCATCGAAATGGTGATGACCCACTATCTTGACGAGGATTTTGACCCCGCGCTGATGGCGCTGGTCGCCTCGGTAAGAAGCGACGAATATTATGTCAATATGATGATCGCGTGGTATTTTGCCACCGCGCTTGCCAAGCAATGGGACAGCGCGTTTGCGTATTTCGCCGGGCGGCGTCTGCCGGAGTGGGTACACCGCAAGGCGATACAGAAAGCCGTCGAGAGCTACCGTATCACGCCGGAGCAAAAGGAACTGCTTCGAACGCTCAGATAACGAAAGGAATGGGAAACTATGCCGCTGTTATGGGTAAGAAAAGAAGCTTCGCTGATCGCCTGCGATGCGATGGTGGACGTTATTGCGCCGGATGTTGACGGCAACACCGATATCGTTCTCAAAAAGGCGGACGGGTTTCTCTGCCGATATTTCCTGTATTGCACATTTTTGATCGGTGCCGACGGGGAGAGAGCCGAGCGCAATCTGCGTATATGCTACCGCCTTGCGCTGATGCGGGCGCAAGAAGCGGGACTGAAAAGTGTCGTGTTCCCGTATCCCGTCTTTACGGCGGAATGTGAGCCGGAGCGGGCATTGCGCATCGCGGCGGATGAGGTGGTCACCTTTCTGACCTCATCCGATATGCTGGTGTATATCACCGTGCCGGACGGGATGCCGTTCCCGCTTGGCAAGGATGCGCTTGCCGAGCTGTCCGACTATATCGCCGCCCGGCACACACGGGCACAGGCGTTTTTTTCGAAGGATCTGTGCGAGGACAGCGACTTTTTGGCGGAGACGATGGTTTTGCCCTCCCAGATGTCGGCGTGTATTGCTCCGCAGGCGCGGACGAGGTCGCTGAATGACGCTCTGCGGCAGATCGACGAGAGCTTTTCCGAAATGCTGCTACGCAAGATCGACGAAAAAGGGATGACCGATGCGGCGTGCTACAAAAAAGCCAATATCGACCGCAAGCTGTTTTCCAAGATCCGCAGCGACCGGCAGTACCGCCCGCGGAAAGCGACCGCGCTGGCATTTGCCGTTGCGCTGGAGCTGACGCCGGATGAAACGCGGGAGCTGTTAAAGAAAGCGGGCTTTGCGCTGTCCCACAGCAGCGAGTTTGACATTATCGTGGAATATTTCATCGAACACGGCATCTACGATATTTTCCGCATCAATGAGGCGCTTTTCGCTTATGATCAAAGCCTTCTCGGAGGATGATTTGTCGCCCGGCAGGCGACCTTTTCCGATTTTTCGGGCAGTATAATAGGATCGCAGGGTCAGAGATGACCGGCGATCCTATTTCATATTATACGGAGGAAAAACTATGAAAAACAACACAACGGAGCTGGTATTCATTCTGGATCGGAGCGGGTCGATGGCAAATCTGGCAGACGATACCGTCGGCGGCTTTAACGCGATGCTCGACAAGCAGAAAAAGCAGGACGGCGAATGTCTGGTCACAACGGTACTGTTTGACGATCACTACAGCATCCTGCACGACCGGATACCGCTCGGGGATGTTCCGCCGATGACCGAACGGGATTATTCCGTCGGCGGCTGTACCGCGTTGCTGGATGCGCTCGGGACGACGGTCGAGCACATCTCCGACATCCACAAATACGCCCGCCCGGAGGATGTGCCGGCGCATACGATGTTCGTCATCACCACCGACGGGATGGAAAATGCCAGCCGCCGCTTTTCGAGCAAACGGGTCAAGCGAATGATCGAGGACAAAAAGCGGGAAAACGGATGGGAGTTCCTGTTCATTGCCGCCAATATCGACGCGGTGGGGACGGCGCGGGATTTCGGTATTTCGTATGACCGGGCGGTGGAGTATACCGCCGACGGAAAGACCGTCACCTTTACGCTTCATGAGGCAAAGAACCTCTCCGTGGAATTTGACGGCGATGTTTTGGAGCCCCTGTTCCTCTTTTACAGTGAGAAGACCCCCGTTCCCGCAAACTGCGCCCATTATTACGGCCCCGGCGAG
>CALDHV010000010.1 GCA_937902305.1 uncultured Clostridia bacterium | reverse complement strand
AGGCCTTGCGGTAGGCGCAACGCTCCTTGACCGTCATCGCCGCCCACTTCTCGACCGGACAGCCGACCTTCTCGGCCTCCTTGCGGTTGCGCTCGGCCTTCATCTCCTCGACCGTCATGCCCTTCTTCGCCGCGAGCGCCTTCTGACGCGCGGCCTTCTGCTCCTTCTTGGACATGGCGTTCCACGCCTCGACCGTGCAGCCACACGCCTCCGCCGCCTTCCGCGCCTTGAGCGCGGCAAGCGATTCGACCTGCGCCGCATCGGTCTTCACCTCCTGCTTCACCTCCGCCTTCTCCTCGACCGGCTTTTCCGCGTCGCCCATCAGCAGAAAACGGTTTTCGCCGAAGGTCAGCCGCGTTACGATCGAGAGATTGTTATAATCGTCCGTTACCGTGATCGGGGCGAGGATGTCCACCGTTGCCTGCCCAAGCGAACGCCGTATGCCGGGTTGCGCCTCGGTCACGGCTACGCTTTTTTCGTCGAGCGCCTCCAGCATATTGAGATAGCATGAGGAGGTGGGGATTTTGTTCTCCGGCGGGAACGCCATAAAGAACTCCCCGATCCCGATTTTGCGTATGAGCGTTGCCATAGCGCCGATGTGGTCGGCGTGCGGATGGGTCGCGATGACATAATCAAGCTTTTCTATCCCGTGGTCGGATAGATAGTTCAAAATCCGATCGGCATCACCCTTTTCGCCGGCGTCGATGAGCATGGAATGTTCCTCCTGCCGGATGAAGATGCAGTCGGCATTGCCCACGTCGATGACGTGTACCTCCATCGTGCCGTCCACCGTTGCAAAGCTATTAAGCCCGCCGGCGCTGTAAACATCGTCCCATGTCGGCAGGTTGAGCGACGGAAATCGCTCCGCAATGGCAAAGAACAGGCATACCGCCAGGAAAATCACGGCGGCAACGGCGATGATCTTCTTTTTGTATTTTTGTATCAGTCGGCCCATATTACTCCGTTTCTTCTGTCGCGTTCATATTCATTTCAATCCACTGCTGACGGGTCAGTAATACCTTGCGGGGCTTGCTTCCCTCGCTGGGGCCGATGATGCCGCGTGTTTCCATCTGGTCGATGATACGCCCGGCGCGGGCATAGCCGAAGCGTAGCTTCCGTTGGAGCATAGAGGTGGATATTTGTCCCGCATCCACGGCGATCTCGATCGCCTGCGGCAATGCCTCGTCCCAGTCATCGTCCGCTCCGTCATCTTCTTCAGACGCGGCTTTGGAGGAGGCGCGTCCGGTCGCGGCGGCGAGCTTTTCGATCTCGTCGGTGATCTCCTTGCTGTATTCGCGCGGCTCTTCACTGGTTTTGAGGAAATCAATAATGCGCTCTACCTCCTGGTTGGTGACAAAGCACCCCTGCACGCGGCGCGGCTTTGACTGACCGACCGGCATAAACAGCATATCGCCGTAACCGAGCAGGCGTTCGGCACCGCCGGTATCGAGGATGGTGCGGCTGTCCACGGCGCTGGCGACAGTCAATGCCAGACGGCTGGGGATATTCGCCTTGATAAGACCGGTGATGACATCCACCGACGGACGCTGGGTCGCGATGACCATATGCATACCGGCGGCACGCGCCATCTGCGCCAGACGGCAGATGGAGTCCTCCACCTCGTTCGCCGCCGCCATCATCAGGTCGGCAAGCTCGTCGATGACGATGAGAATGAGCGGCAGGGGTTTGTAGGCATCTGTTTCGTCTTTGCGTGCGAACTCGTTATAGCTGGCAATATCGCGGACATTCGCCTCGGCGAACATCTGATAGCGCTTGAGCATCTCATTGACCGCCCAGCCGAGTGCACCCGCCGCCTTGCGCGGGTCGGTGACGACGGGGATGAGCAAATGCGGCACACCGTTATACACGCCGAACTCGACCTTTTTCGGGTCGATCAGAATGAGCTTGACCTCCTCCGGCGTTGCACGGAACAGCACCGACTGGATCATCGAGTTGGTGCAGACGGATTTACCGGAGCCGGTCGTACCGGCGATCAGCAGGTGGGGCATTTTGGCAAGATCGGCCAGCACGACATTTCCCTCAATGTCCTGCCCGAGCGCAACGGTCAGCTTGCCTTTGGCGGTGCGGTAGTCCTCGGTATCCAGCAGACTGCGCAGGCAAACGGTGCGGCGGCTCTTATTCGGCACCTCGATGCCGACAGCGGCTTTATTCGGGATAGGAGCCTCGATGCGCACGCCGGTGGTGGCAAGCCGCAGGGAAATATCATCCGCCAGTCCGGTGATGCGGCTGATCTTGACCCCGGCACTCGGCTCCAGCTCATAGCGGGTGACGGCGGGGCCGCAGGTAATATCGGTCAGGCGGGTGTTGATGCCGAAATCTCGCAAAGTGTTGACCAACAGTTGCCCGGTGGCGCGCCGGTCGGTCTCGGAGCTTTGCAATGTGCCCAGTCCGCCGCCCTCATCCAGCAGGGTCAGCGGCGGGAAACGGTAGACCGGTTCGTCACCCTCCACCATCGTTTCGGGGAAGGTGTCCACCTCCTCGATCGGCTCCTTTTCCTCTTTTTGCACGGCGGCAACCTTTTCCTTGAGATCGGCGAGCTTGACCTCGCTGATCGGCTCAATGGGCGGCTCCTCGATCGGCGCGGGGAAAATGGGTGCCGGCTCATCGTCGATGACAATATCCTCCGCTTTTTTGCGGCGCCGACTACCCGGATACCCGTCACCAAGGTCGATGTCAATATCCTGTGGATGACGCTTTTGCGCCTCCTCGAACCGCTCACCGGTTTGATTGATGGCGTGCTCGATGGTCTCTTTCGTTTTATCCACCGGGCGGCGTAAGATCCGCATCAGCGCGACAATGGTCGTGCCGGTCACCAGCATAAAGAATACCACCATCAGCAGTACCAGCACGATGATGGCACCGGTATTGCCCAGCATCCGTTCGATGGGGTGCCCGAGCAAAACGCCGAGAACACCGCCGCCCTTATGCTCGCCGCCATTGACAAAGGCGGCACCGATGGCACGGAAATACTCACCCTTGGTAGGTGTTTCGGTGCAGACATAGATCAAGCTGTTCAGCATCACGACAAACGCGGTGCTTTCCCATACCCGACCGCTGACACTGCCATGCTCCTTTTCCAACGCGAGCATCACCGCGACAAAAGCAAAAATGAGTGGCAGAAGATAGGCGCTGAAGCTGAATATTCCGAGCATGGCGTTATGCAAGAATGTCCATACCGCTTCGCCCTTTAATATGGCTATGCAGAAAAGCAAGATCGCCACGGCAAATAGGATGACCGCTTCGACCTGCGTGCGGGCGCTTGCCTGCGCTTTCGTTTCGCGTGCGGGCGCGTGGCTCGCCACTTTTTTCGTTGTCTTTTTTGTTGCCATAATGCTATGTACTGCCTCCTCGTATGTAGTCGGCGGGTTATCCGCCGTGTGCGTTGTCTATCAGTTGATACAGGGCATCGGTCGCGTCCCGCAGAGAGCCGAGCTCGTCGATCAGCCCCTCCCGCACTGCCTCGTTGCCGTCAAGGACGGTGCCGACATCGGTCGCCATTTCTCCGGTCGCCATGCAAAGCTCGGAAAAGCGCAGCTCGTTCATTCCGGAATGAGCGCAGACGAAACGGCAGATGCGCTCCTGCATCCGGCGAAAATGGGTGAACGCCTGCGGTACACCGAGCACCAGCCCGTTGATGCGCACGGGATGAATGGTCATCGTCGCACTCGGAACGATAAAGGAGCGTCGTGCCGCGACCGCCAGCGGAACGCCGATCGAGTGCCCGCCGCCGAGCACCAGCGATACGGTGGGCTTGCGCATCCCGGCGACCAGCTCCGCCAACGCAAGCCCTGCTTCGACATCGCCTCCGACGGTGTTGAGCACCAGGAGCAATCCCTCGATCTCGGGCGTTTCATCCACCGCCACCAATTGCGGTATCATATGCTCGTACTTGGTCGTTTTTGTCTCAGAGGACAAGGCGTAGTGTCCCTCGATCTGACCGACCACGGTCATACAATGGATGCAATGCCTGCCATTGGTCGTGGTGACGCTGGCGCTTTGCTCAATGAGTGGCAGACGTTGCAAGATCGCGTTAGCTTCCTGCGACGGATTATCGGTCTTTTCCATAGGATCCATCATTCCTTTCTGTTCACAACTTCATTGTGCCGAAAACAGAAAAGAAATATACATACTTCTATCACATAATTATAGCGCAGTATCTTTCAGTTTTCAATAGAAAATAACAAAATACGCACCAATGTCCTAAAAAATACCCATTGCACGTGATTTCGGCAGAAAAACCTTTATTTTTGCGCGGGAATGTAGTATACTGGTAAAAACCAATAGAAAGGATTGTGCGCGGATGCTGGAATTGCTGTTGGGACGTTCCGGGAGCGGGAAGAGCCGGCTTCTTCTCGACCGGCTGGCGGCGCAGGCGTACGGCGCGGCGAACGTCGCGCGGACGCGGGAGGCGTGGCGCTCCTTCGCGGAGGGCTTCCGGGAGTACCCGTTCTGCGTCCGCACGCTCCACCACGGTCCGCAGCAGATGGGGCCGGCGAATCTCCTCTATCCGTCCCGCACCGGATTCAAGGCGACGATGTGCGGCATCCCCTACGACGACCTCGACACGTGGCGCGGGGAGTATCCGGCGGAGACGTGGGGCGCGCAGATGCGCAAGGTGGCGGACGGGTTTGCGGCCGGATGCCGTTTCCTGGAGGGGATTGCGCCACGGAAGGAACTCGACATGTT
>CALDHV010000009.1 GCA_937902305.1 uncultured Clostridia bacterium | reverse complement strand
CCACGGAAGTATGTACGTTGCAAACAGTATAATCAAAACGCTGATAAAAAACGGGGCAAGACAGGCCGAACGCGGGGAATTTTCAAAAAGGGCATTTCTCAACGGGAAAATGGATCTCACCCGCGCCGAAAGCGTGATGGATCTGATCGCCGCCAACGGCAGACTTGCCGCCCGCACCGCACTGGCGGCGCACGAGGGGGGCATTTTCCGCCGCCTACAGCAGATCAAGGAGCCGCTGGTCGCCGCCTGTACGCAATGCGGCGCGTTTGTCGATTACCCCGATGACGACATCCCGGAGCTGGCGCCGGATGCCCTGCGGCAGACCGTCACCGCCGCGCTCGACGGGATCGGCGCTCTGCTCGACACCTTTGACGCGGGTCAGGTACTGCGGGAGGGCATCGACACCGCCATCGTCGGCAGTCCCAATGTCGGCAAATCCACGCTGATGAACTGTCTGGCGGGCTGTGAGCGCAGTATCGTCACCGAGGTCGCCGGCACCACCCGCGATGTGGTGGAGGACACCGTCCGGCTGGGCGAGATCCTCCTGCATCTTGCCGACACCGCCGGTATACGCGACACCGCCGACCGGGTGGAAACGGTCGGGGTGGAAAAAGCCCGCACCCGTATGGCAAACGCCGCGCTGGTGCTGGCGGTATTCGACGGCTCCCGGGCGCTGACCGATGCCGACCGGGCACTTGCCGAGGCGCTGACTGATGCCGCCGCCATCGCCGTCATCAATAAGGCGGATATGCCGGAAAAGACCGACCGGGCGTATTTGCAGGCGCATTTCCGGCACGTCGTCACCCTGTCGGCACAAACCGGCGACGGGTTGGACGCGCTGACCGAAGCGGTGGCGACCGTCACCGGCATCGAGGCACTGGACAGCGCCGAGCCGATCCTCGAAAATGAGCGTCAGCGGCAATGCGCTCTGCAATGCCGGGATTGCCTGAACGAGGCGCTGGATGCTTTGGACGCGGGGCTGACCGTCGATGCCGTCACCGTCAGTCTGCACGGTGCCATCGACGCGATCAACGCGCTGACCGGCGAACGCACGACCGAAACCGTCGTGGATGGCATCTTCGCCCGCTTCTGCGTCGGGAAGTAAGGAGTTACGCAAATGAGACCGGGGCTGTCGGTGACAGCCCCGGTTTTTCATATATGCCAAATGTCGGCGGCATACTCCGCCACGGCGCGGTCGGCGGAAAAATGCCCCGCCGCGCACAGATTGTGCCATTGCATCGCCGCAAACGCCATACGGTCATCACGGTACAGGCGGTTGAGCCGGCACCGCGCCTCCCGGTACGAGGCAAAATCCGCCAGTACGAAATAATGATCCGCCGGGTGCCAGTCCGCCCCATCCAGCAGGGCGGTATACAACTCCCGAAACCAGCCGGTGCCGCCGTCATCCAGCGTGCCGTCCACCAGTGCGTCGAGGCACCGCCTGAGGCGCCCGTCCTGCTCATAATACCGACGCGGGTCGTAATTTTCCCGCAACGGAGGGATGTCCTCCACCCGCAGACCGAAGACCGCGTTGTTTTCCTCCCCGGCGGCGTGGACGATCTCCACCGTCGCGCCGTCCTTTGTCCCCAGCGTCACCGCGCCGTTGAGCATCAGCTTCATATTGCCGGTGCCGCTCGCCTCGGTGCCCGCCGTGGAGATCTGCTCACTGATGTCCGCCGCCGCCACGATCTTTTCCGCCACCGACACGTCATAGTCCGGCACAAATACCACATCCAGCATTTCCGACACCTGCCCGTCCCGCCGGATCAGCGCCGCGACCTCGTGGATGAGCTTGATGATCGCCTTGGCGCGCACGTAGCCGGGCGCGGCTTTGGCGGCAAACAGCACCGTCGTCGGCGCAAAATCGCCGATTTCTCCGTCCCGCAGAGCAAAATAAATATCCAGCACCGATAAGATATTGAGCAACTGCCGCTTATATTCGTGCAGACGCTTGATCTGCACATCCAATATCCGCTCCGGGCGAAGGGTCAGCCCGTTGCGCTTTTCAAGATAGCGCATAAGGCACTCCTTATTCGCCTGCTTGATCGCGACAAACCGCGCCAACACCTGCCCGTCGGCGGCGTAGCCGTCCAGCCTTTGCAGGCGGACAAGGTCGGTCAGGAACGCATCGTCCCCCGCCAGCTCGCCGAGCAGTGCCGTCAGCGCCGGATCGCACACGCCGAGAAAGCGGCGCGGCGTGATGCCATTGGTAACGTTAATGATTTTATCCGGCAACCATCTCTGCCACGCGTCCAGCACATCCTGCCGCAACAGCGCCGTGTGCAACACCGCCACCCCGTTGATATGGGTCGTACACCAACAGGCAAGATAGGTCATATACACGGTGTTTTCCTGCAAAAAGAGCAGTTTTGTCCATTCCTCGGGCGGCACACCGTCGTTTTTGAGCCGGCGCTGCTGCTCCGCCGCCATCTTGCGCAGGATGCCGACCAGCGCGGGATTGACCTTGCGGATGAGCGACAGCTCCCACTTTTCCATTGCCTCCGGCATCACGGTATGATTGGTATAGTTGAACATCCGATGAGCGATGGACAGCGCATCGGCGAACGCCACCCCCTGCGCGGTCAATCGGCGTATCAGCTCGGGAATGGCGATGACCGGGTGGGTGTCGTTGAGCTGTACCGTCACCCAATCCGGCAACGCATCCCAGTCCGCGCCGTGCTCCGCCTCAAAGCGGCGCATCATATCGGCAAGCGACGCGGCACAGAAGAAATACTGCTGACGCAGACGCAACAGCCGTCCCGCCTCGCCGTCATCATTCGGGTACAGCACGCGGGAAATGTCCTCCGCGCGGTTTTTCTCCCGCACCGCGCGGTCGTATTGGCGGGCATTGAACAGGTCAAAATCAAACGCCGTGACCGGTTGAGCCTCCCACAGCCGCAGAGTGGAAATGTGCTTGCCGCCGTAGCCGATGATCGGGCGGTCATACGGCACCGCGCGGACATCGCCCGACGCAAAATGCACCGTCACCGCCTCATCGGGACGGCAAACCGACCACGGGTCGCCGTCCCGCGTCCAGTCGTCCGGCTCCTCCCGCTGAAAGCCGTCCTCGATGCGCTGGCGGAACAGTCCGCACCGGTAGCGTATGCCGTACCCGTCCAGCGGCAAGCCCTTGGTCGCGGCGCTGTCGAGGAAGCACGCCGCCAGCCGTCCGAGACCACCATTGCCGAGCGCCGGATCGCGCAGGCTGTCCAGCCCCTCGGTCGAAAGCCCCGCACGGGCAAGCGCCCGCTCCGTTTCCTCCAGCAAGCCACAGCAGAAAAGCGCATTGCGCCAATCGGCGCCGATCAAATACTCCGCCGATAAATAATACGCACGGCGGGAAGCATTGTGCCGGGCACGGCTTTTCTGCCATGCCCCGGCGATGCGGTCGCGCACGAAATACGCCAGTACCGCGTGTAGCTCGTTGTCTGTCACCGCGCCGAGCGGCTTCTGCCACAGAAAACGCGCCCACCGCTCCAGTTCTTTTGTCGTGTCCGCCATTATACAAGCACCTTACCCTTTCACAGCACCGGCAACAACGCCCTTGATGATATATTTCTGACTGACTGCGTAAAATGCGATTATGGGCAGTATTGCCAGCACCAGCATCGCCATCAGTCCGCCGTAATCGGTCGCGCCGTACGCTCCCTGCATCGCGATCTGTATCGTGACCGGCACCGTTTTGAGCCGTGTCCCCAGCACGAGGTACGGAAGCAGATAGTCATTCCATATCCACATCGCATTCAGCACCGCCACCGTGATGGCGGTCGGTCGCAGGATCGGCAGTATGACCCGGAAATAGCAGACGATCGCCGACGCGCCGTCAATGGTCGCCGCCTCCTCGATCTCGAGCGGGATGCCCTCGGCAAAGCCGGTGAAAAGAAACACCGACAGCCCCGCGCCGAAGCCGAGATACACCGGCACGATGCCCGGCACGGTATCAAAGCCGATCTGCCCGACGATATAGGTCAGCGGGAACATCACCATCTGAAACGGCACGATCATACTGAATACAAACAGATAATACAGCACCCGGCTGATGCGCGTACGCACGCGGGCAAGATACCACGCCGTCATCGACGTCCCCAGCACGATCAGCGCCACCGCCCCGACGGTGATGAATACCGACCGCCCGAATGCCGCCGCAAAGCCCGCCGTTTTCAGCCCCGTCAGATAGTTCTCCAGCCCGACGAACGTCTCCCGGTTCGGGAGGGCAAACGGTGTGCCGGAGATATACAGCCGCGATTTGAACGAATTGAGCAATACCAGCACGATCGGGATGAGAAAAAGCGCGCCGAGCAGGCACAAAAAGATGATCCATCGGGCGTCCGATGCCCGATCACGTGTGTGTTCCATTTTTTCTTCCCCCTTATGCCGGCTCGCGGGTGCGGGTCAGCCGCAATTGCAGAAAGGCGATCAGCGCGACCAGCAGAAAGAACATCACGGCTTTCGCCTGCCCGACCCCCTGCCAGCCGCTACGCCCGTAGTAGGTTTGATAAATATTCAGCGCAAGCATCTGCGTGCGCCGCTCGGGAGCACCGGCGGTCAGCGCCAGATTTTGATCAAACATCTTAAATGCATTGGTCAGCGTCAGAAAGGTGCATATCGCGACCGACGGCATCACCAAGGGAAGCTTAATCCGCCACAAAGTCTGCGACGCGGACGCGCCGTCAATGGCGGCGGCCTCCAGTAGCTCCTCCGGCACATTTTGCAGTCCGGCAATATAAATGACCATCATATAGCCGATGAGTTGCCAGTTGGTGAGCAGCACCAGCCCCCAAAAGCCGTAAGTGGCGCTGTAGGTGATGTCCACGCCCCACAGACCGAGGATGCCGTTGAGCAGTAAGCTCCAGACATAACCCAGCACAATGCCGCCGATAAGATTGGGCATAAAAAACACCGAGCGGAACAGATTGGTGCCCCGCAAGCCGCGGGTGAGCAACAGCGACAGCCCGAATGCCGCGACATTGACCGTCGCCACCGCCACCAGCGCAAACAGTGCGGTAAAGCCCAGCGCGTGCAGAAACTCGTTATCCTCTGTAAACGCGCGGATATAGTTATCCAGCCCGACAAAGGTAGCGTCGGTCACGGTCACAAACCTGGTGAACGACAGCCCAACCCCCAGCAGGAACGGCAGGATAAACGCCACGCAGAACGCGATCAGCGTGGGCAGTACGAACACGGCAAAGCGACGACGCAATTGGTTTTCCACAACTGTCCCTCCTGTCGGATCACGCGGCGGCGCTCTGCTCTTTCTTCCAGCTATCCGCCGTTTCTTTGACCAGCGCCTCCCACGTCTTGGTGCCCTGCGCGTATTTCAGCAATGCCGCTCCCAGCCGTTCCTTAAATGTCACCGACGGGAAAACGGTAAAGTTCCACGGGATGGTGCGGATGCCGTCCTTATCCATCCAGTCGAGCACCTCATTTGCCAGCGGGTCGCTCGGGCGCTCTTTGTCGGTGAAGGTGTCGAACGGCGCAATAAAGCCGAACTCCTCCACGACGTATTTTTTGCCCTTTTCGCTGGAATATATCCAATAGACGAAGTCCGCCGCCGCCTTTTGCGCCGCCTCGCTCGCCTTTTTATTGATCGCATAGAAGTTTTCGGTGCCGATGCACAAGCCCTGCTTTTCGTCCCCGTCCATTCCGGTGTAGATGGGCAGGAACTTGACATTCTCCGCCTTGACCTTGTTGCCGGTCACGCCGGCGATCTGCCCCCACGCCCAGTTGCCGTTCTGCACCATCACGCACTTTTCCAGCGCAAACTCCGCCATCGAGTCCGCCACGGTCTTACTCCCGACCAGCTTGCGGTCGGTGGTCGAATTGTTGAGATACAAATCGAAAATATTTTTATAATTGTCCGCATAATCCAGGTTGATCGTATCCACCTTGCCGGTCAGATCGGTGGTATTTTTCATAAACTCATACGACAGCGGCACATTCAGCAGATGGGTCTGCCAGCGCCAGTCCTCCCCGGATTTGAGCGAGGTGGACGCAAACACGCCGTCGATACCCAGCTCCTTTTTGTGCAGCTGCATATCCTCGGTAAGCTTTTTCAGCGCGTCAAAGCTGCGTATATCCTCCATCGACTTATAGTTGGTCTTGCGCGCGGTCAGCGCAAAATACGCATCGGTCAGCGCGGCATTATAGATGATGCCGTAGCCCTCCACCACATACGGGATACCGACCACCTGCGCCCCGTCCTTGATCGCCAGAGATTTATCGGTCAGATGAGCATACAGCTTGGTCGTGGACAGATCGGCGCAGTAGTTTTTCCAGTTTGCGTAGCCGCGCGGCCCGTTGATCTGGAACAGCGTCGGCGCCTCATCGGTCGCCATCTTGGCGGTCAGGGTTTGCTCGTAGGTGTTGTTGGCGGCGGTCTCCACCACCACCTTGACTCCGGTCTCCCGCTCGTATTCCCGCGCCAGCTCCTCATATTTTGACGCGATCTCGGGCTTGAAATTGAGATACCGCACCGTCACGGCGTCCTCCTGCCCCTTTTTTTCGCCGCATCCGCCAAACGAAAGGCAGAAAAACACCGCCGCCAATATCACACAAATTGCTTTTTTCATACGCATACCTCCTATACTGATTTGCGTTTAGTGTGGCGCCGCGGACGCGGAATATGCGTCAAATTACAAAAAGGGTGAAAAATCGCGTCAAGACATCTTGAACATTGGAAAAAAATATGGTATGATAGCGTATCATATTATAAGGGGGAGTGGGTATGTCCGATTATTATTGGAGCACAGCGGGTATGACCGACCCGACGATTTTGCCGTCCGATGCCATCGACGCCGCGCTCACGATGAGCGACAGCGCTCCCCTGCGGGTGCTGTTGTGGCTATCCCGCCACCGGCTCAGTTGGGATGCCGCCGCCTGCGCCGCCGCAACCGGACTGACGCCCGACGATTGCGCCGCCGCCTGCCGGGTGTGGGAGGAGCGCGGTGTGCTCATCCCGCTCACGCCGACCCCCGCGCCGACCCCCGCGCCTGACCTGCCGGCGGGCAATGTCGCCCGTCCCGCGCCGGTCAAGCCGCAACTGCGGGAGGTGCTGGAATATCAAAAACAGCACCCCGAGTTCGGACGTATGGCAGAGCTGGCATCCGCCCGGCTCGGCAAGCCCATCGGCCCTGCCGATACCGCCACCCTGCTGTATCTGCGGGATACCGTCGGGCTGTCGCAGGATGTGATACTCACCATCATCGCCTATTGCGTTTCGATCGGCAAGGCGAATATGCGCTATATCGAAAAGCTGACCCTCGACTGGGTAGATCAAGAGATCAGCGACCTCGCCGCCGTGGATGACCACATCCAATATCTGGAGCAGTGCCGCCTTGCGGGAGAGCGGGTGGTACAACTGCTTTCTCTGCCGCAACCGCTCAAGCCCGCCCAGCAGATATTGGCGGACAAGTGGCTCAACGCCTGGCAGGTGCGGGAGGATATGCTGCTCCGCGCCGCCGCGCTCGCCGCGGAAAAGAACAAAAAGAAGCCGGAATATATCGACGGCATCCTCACCCGCTGGCACGAGGAGGGCATCGAGCGCCCCGACCAGATCCCCGCGCCGACCCCCGCCCGCAAAAAGGGTGCGGCGGCGACCAACCCGGAGGAAAGCAGTCTGCGGCTGGAGGGCGCGGAGGAGGAGCTGATGCGCTACACCCCCGTTTTCCGAAAAAAGGATGAAAAAGGCACGAAAGGAGAATGACCATGGCGTACGATCCCCACGTGGTGGAGGCGGCGCGCGAACGGCTGGAAAAACGCCGCCGCGACGCGGTCAATGAGGCGACGGCATTACGCGACGAGATGTGCCTGCGCCTGCCGCGGCTCGCCGCTATCGAGCAGGAGCTGGCGACCGCTCTGCCGGAATTGACCGGGGTCATTCTTTCCGGCGGCACAGCGGAGGATATTGCCCGGATCAAGGAGCACAACCTGCGCTTGCAGAATGAGCGCGCCCTGCTGTTGCGGGAAAACGGCGTGGAACGGGACAATTTCGAGCCGCTCTACACCTGCCCGGTGTGCAAGGATACCGGCTACGCAGATGGGCGGATGTGCGATTGCTACCGCCGTCTGTTGCAGGAGGAAGCGTGCCGCCGTCTGTCGGCGGTCTCGTCTCTCCGGCTGACCGATTTCGACGCCCTCGACCCCGCCTATTACGACCCCTCCCCCGACCCAAAGCTCGGCACCTCGCAGCGTCAGCGGATGCTGGACATCATCGCCTATTGCCGCGATTATGCGGCGGCATTCGATCGCACCGCCGACAGCCTGCTGTTGCAGGGCGCGACCGGCACCGGCAAGACCCATCTTTCCCTCGCCATCGCCAAAAAGGTGGTCGAACAGGGCTACAGCGTCGTATACGGGTCGGTGCAACCGTTGCTCAAGCGGCTGGAGGATGAGCATTTCGGTCGCGCCGACGGAGACAGCGAAGCACAGCTGCTTGCCTGTGATCTACTGGTGCTGGATGATCTCGGGATGGAGTTTGACAGCCCGTTCTATCGGGTTTGCCTGTATAATATACTGAATACCCGTTTGCTGGACGGACGCGCGACGATCATCAGCACCAATCTTTCGCTCGCCGCCATCCGTGACCGCTATGGCGACCAAATCGCCAGCCGCATCACCGGCGGGTTTGAAAAGCTGTTTTGCGTCGGGCAGGACATCCGGCAACTACGCCGCCGCCCGATGCGGTAATATCAAAAACAGGAGGAATGAACCATGTCCAATCTGTGTATGGGTTGTATGAATGCGCTCCCGGAGGGGAGCGAAATCTGCCCCGTTTGCGGTTATCCGGTCGGAAAAGATAATCCCGCTCACGGACTTCACACCGGGACGGTATTGCAGGAGCATTATCTCGTCGGTCGGTTGATGAGCCAGGGCAGTGACAGTCTGGTGTATATGGGCTTCGACCGCACATTGAAGGAGCCCTGCTTTATCCAGGAGTATTTCCCGGGGACGCTGGCGGAGCGGGATGAGGCAGGTGCGGTCCGTCCCGCGGGCGGCTGCGCCGCGGCATTTGATGAATACCGTGAGGCGTTCCACGATATGGCGCGGTCGCTCGCGCGGGTCAAGGAATTGCCGAATATGATCGCCGTCTACGATCTGTTTGAGGAAAACGGCACCGTCTACACCGTGTCGGATTATTGCCCCGGTATGACGCTGTCCAAGAAGATCAAAAACGCCGGCGGACGCATCCCGTGGGCGGAGGCGCGACCGCTGTTTATGGCGTTGATGACACTGGTGTCCCAGCTTCACAGCGCGCATATCCGCCACCTGTCGATCTGCCCGGACAATATCCTCATCAGCCCGGACGGCAAGCCGCATCTGCGCAATTTCTCCATCATGCAGGCGCACTGCGCCGGCACGGATATTGAGCCGGCGCTGGTAGCGGGCTTTGCCGCGCCGGAGCAATACGCGCCGTTCGGCTCGGTCGGCGTGACCGACGCCACCGACGTGTACGGACTGGCGGCAACGCTGTTCTACACCGTCACCGGTAATGTACCGCCCACCGGCAATCAGCGCGCGAAAAACTCCGATGACCTGTTTATGTCGGCGGAAATCGCCAACGAGCTGACCCAGTCGGTGTGCGGGGCGCTTTTCAACGCCCTGCTGGTCAATCCGGGACAGCGCACCGAGACGGTGGCGCAATTGCAGGAGGAGCTCGGCACCGAGCCGCACGTTTCCGCGTTGCGGGATGAGGCAGAGCAGGATCTCGCCGAGGAAGAAGCCGAGAACGCCCCCCGCTCCAAGCGGACGATCATCATTATCTTCGTTACCGCGCTGGCGGTGCTGGCGGTGCTGGCGATCGGCATTTTTGCCCTGCTCGGCAGTGGCAGAGATCCCGGCTCGGACGGCAACCCGTTGCCCACCATCACCCGCGTCACCAAGGCGCCGAAGGAGGAGCCGAAATACTCCGTCGAGGACTATGTCGGCAAGAGCTACTACGAGGAGCGCGACAAGGATCATCCCGGCGGGCTGATCATCCATGTGCGGTATAATGTGTACAGCGAACAGCCGGCGGGCACCATCGTTTGGCAGAGCATGGATCCCGGCACGGTCATCCAGAACGAGACGACGATGGAGGTTGACATCAGCCTCGGGCGCAAGGATGATCAGGTCAAGATCCCCAATGTCACGGGCTGGAAATCCGAGCACGCAAAGGCGTATTTAGAGGCGCTCGGCTTCAAGGTCGAGGTCAAGATGCTGCAGGTATCGAATTATGAAAAGGGGCTGGTGGACAGCACCGACCCGGCGATCGGAGAGACCCTGCGCATCGGTGATACCGTAACTCTGCGCGTCAGCAATGTCGAACAGCAGATCGAGGAACCCGACCCGTATGAAAATGAAGGATATACCGAATAAACAACAGGAAGGAAAAGAAGGATGGATAAGAAACTGAAGATCGGCATGGTGGGATGCGACGGCATTATGAAATGGGCGCACCTGCCCGCGCTGGCGAAAATGGACAATGTGGAGATCGTCGCGCTGTGCGACATCGTACCCGGACGGTGCGAGGAGATACAGGAGTTTTGCCGGCAGGAGTACCAAAGCCACGCGCTCGACAACGCGCGGTGCTATACCGACTATGCCGAGTTTCTGAAGGATGATGAGATCGAGGCGGTGGACATCTGCTCCCCCAATTTCCTGCACAGCCCGTTTTCCATTCAAGCGTTTGAGGCAGGCAAGCACGTTTTCTGCGAAAAGCCCGACTCGATCAATGTCGAGGGTATGGTGGCGATGAAGGAAGCGTCCGAAAAAGCGGGCAAGGTGCTGATGGTGATGCGCAACAACCGCCACCACGCCTACACCAAGGCGCTCAAGGAGCTGGCGGCGCAGGGCGAGTTCGGTGACATTTACTGCGGGCGTTGCGGCTGGGTGCGGCGGCGCGGCATCCCGGGCAAGGGCGGCTGGTTCACGACCAAAGCCAAGTCCGGCGGCGGCTCGCTGATCGACCTCGGCGTACATATGATCGACCTGGCGATCTATCTGATGGGCAATCCGCGCCCGGTGTCGGTTTCCGGGTCGGTGTACTCCACCTTCGGCACAAACAACGGCAAATCCACCACCGGCGCCTCGCAATACGGCGAAACGGTCAAAAACGGTATTTTCGACGTCGAGGATCAGGCGATGGGACTGGTCAAGTTCGACAACGGCGCCTGCCTGCAGGTGGATTTCTCGTGGGCGGCGAATATCGAAGCAGACGACACCAACTATGTGGAGCTGCGCGGCACCAAGGCGGGGCTGAAATGGAAAAATCACGGCGCCAAAGCCAAGATCTTCAAGGAAGTGGACGGCGAGCAGGTGACGATCGACGTCGAGGCGGACACCTCGATCAGCGGACACGAGGCAAACCTCGCGCATTTCGTGGATGTGGTGCTCAACGGCGCCGAGCCGGACTATGTGCCCCAGCAGGGCGTGGATATGATGCGTATTCTCTGCGCGATCTACGAATCCGCCGCCACCGGCAAGGAGATCTATTTCGAGGATTGAGAAAAGATAAAGAAACAGCGTTCCCTCGCGGGAACGCTGTTTCTTTTGTGCTGTTATGAGCGGAAATCGCTGTTTTGCTGAAATGAAGAAAGCGTTTCCGTTTCCCGGAAGATCATATCGCGTAGCTCCGGAGGCAATTCCCGGAGCTGTCGGAGCAGGACTTTTTCTTCCGGGCGAAGCGCGATCCGCTTTGACTGCTTCGGTTGCAG
This sequence comes from uncultured Clostridia bacterium, assembly GCA_937902305.1. Taxonomy (GTDB): domain Bacteria; phylum Bacillota; class Clostridia; order Oscillospirales; family Acutalibacteraceae; genus UBA5905. The sequence continues at coordinate 8,125 of CALDHV010000009.1, read as the reverse complement.
TCCGAGCGCGCTGTCGAGCGACAAACCGTATAATTTGAATAGTACAGAGAGGGTTTTAATATCCGGCTCGGTCATATCGTTTTCGTAGCGGGACAGCGACTTATTGCTGATCCCGGTTTTTTTCATAACATCCATTTGAGAAAGGTCTAAATCTTCCCGTGTGTTTTTCAGAAGCTTGGCAATACTGTTCATCGCGCGTCCTTTCCCGGCAAAGCCGCCTGTTTTTTGTTTAACTTTGTACCTATCCGCCTTGATTATCTCATAAATCAAGAAGAACTATTGACATTTCTCGAAATATGGGATATAATGTGACAAAAATGCGAATATTCTCATTTTTCGAGAATTGTTGCATAGTTGCCACGGCGACGTTTGCCCTTGCCGCACGAAAAAAAGGAGAATGTAAGATGAAGAAACGATTGCTTGCTCTGCTTGCGAGCGTGTGTATGCTCGCGCTGATGTTGCCGGTGGGGATTTTGCCCACGGGGGCAGCGACCCAAAACTATATTGAAGAGATAACAGATCCTTCAAAGGTTACGGGGTATAATTATACCTCAAACTCTGTTCTGGCAGATAAATTAACTTCTGTTTTCTATGGGGATGTTGACATATACAAAACAAAAGTCGATAAGACGACTGTTAAAGATGAAGTATCCTTGCCATTGGGATGTAGTTTCTCCACAAGCTTACAACTATATGTGAAAAGTAAAGAAAACGGCAAAATCGAGTCGGGTTGGCAATGCTTTATCTATGCATTAGCTGTATACAACTATGTTTATGGGGAAATTGCATACGCTGATAACAGTAAATGCGTTCATTCACAGAATGTTATAGCAAAAGGAAAAAGCACCGTCTCCTATGCAGATTTTTCTTCGGCAGGAGTAATGACAGGTGCATGTTTCAGAACAACAACGAGCTCCAGTGGTAGTTTTGATGGTGCCAATGGGCATTCCATGATCGTCCTTTCGTATGACAGCAACAGCATCTCCTATGTGGCGGGGAACGATGATGGAAATGGTTTAGTGCGAATTCGCAAGCAAACATGGGCTGATTTTAACAAATCACAGTTATCCGGTAGGACAACGCCACGGTATGTTTGTTTCGTTCTTCAACCGACCATTGAATACTACAACGCACATTTTCAAACCGGTAGTTCAACTCCCTATAACAATGGGTTTGATGCTCATTTTGCCGGGACATATCGCGTAAAAAGCGGACAAACCGCCGTTTTGCGCACAGGACCATATTCGTCCTGCGATGCTATTGCCTCATTTACGAGCGGCACCTTTACCGTCCTCGGGCGCGTCACAAACAGCGTACCGAACGATTGGTATCAAGTCAACTATAATGGTCAGATTTGTTATATCTACCACGAGCGCATTGAAAAAATAACCGATGCCCCGTCAACCTTGACCATTTCGCCGAGCGCGACGACCTATACGATCACGCAAGGGAAATCGTGCAATATCGGCGGGTCGATCACATCAAATTATCCCATCACGAGCGTGCAAGGGTATTTGGATGGAGCAAGATACGCCAACTTTGCACCGAACACCACAAGCGTAAATATCGGTGATTACAGCACCGGGAAGCTGAACAGCTTTAAGGCGCAAGATCTCTCGGTCGGCACGCACACGATCGAGATCACCGCGACCGACGGGCACAAAACCGTGTCCAAGACCCTTTATATCGTCGTAAACGGCGCGACCCACACCCACAGCTATACCGCCTATGTCGAAACCGCGCATCCGCACAAGGTGTATATGAAATGTAGCTGTGGCGACTGGTACTATACCGGCGAGACCCGCAAACAGGACGGTTGCGCGGAATGTTATCCCCCGGTATATTATTTAGATGTCAATTTCTATTTGGATGATGAATATACGAGCCAAGCCTGCGGCATAGTGTTTGATGTATACATCAATGAGTCTCTTGAGGCATCATCCGTTTCGGATTTTTGCCGTCAATATCCGGCAGGTACTAAATATTCGATTTGCAACATTCGCGCAACAGATGGATATGTTTATGGCGGCGTAGGCGAAGGACCTTTGACCGGCATCATAACTTCTTCGTCGGTCAATGTGATATTGATGAGCTATCACTATGTCGACTTATATTTTGATGTTAATTTCTTCTTGGATGGGAAATATTCGAGCGGCGAAAGCGGATTGATCTTTGATGTATACATTAACGGCTCACTGGTCGCAGATTCTGTTTCGGATTATTGGCACCAATATCCACCAGGAACGACTTATTCGATTAGCAACATTCGCGCAACTGATGGATATGTTTATGGCGGCGTAGGCGAAGGACCTTTGACCGGCACTATGATTTCTTCGTCAGTCAATGTGATATTGATGAGCTATCACCTACCGGAAGCACCGCAGATCAGTATATGTTCTCGTTCATCCGCAGACGATATTTTCATATTTTGGGATAGAACTGCCTATACCGATACATACGATCTCCATTTGGTAGCATCCGACGATGTCACGGTATATCCCGGAATCACGTCAAAACTGGTCGGCGCCGGGGCATCATATGTTTACGGTCAAGATACCGTTTATTATGGAAACACATCAAAATGTCTTATTCTCCATTGTGCACCCGGCGAATACGATGCCTATATTTGTAGTGTAAATAACAATTTAGCATCATTGGGGCTTTCGTATTACACGGATTCCAACCATATTCATTTTACGGTGTCAGAGGGAAGCGATGCCCCCGTCGCAGAAACGACTTATAATGGGCATCGGTACGAGCTATACGACAACGGCTTGACTTGGGCAGAGGCAAAAGCCAAATGTGAAGCGTTGGGCGGTCATTTGGTCACCATCACCTCTCCCGAAGAAGAAGCCGCCGTAGAAGGTCTTCGCGCCAAAGGCACAATGGAACACTTTTGGATTGGTTGCACAGATGAGAAATCCGAAGGTGTTTGGAAATGGGTCACAGGGGAAATATTTGATTATTCAAAATGGTATTCAGGAGAACCCGGAAACTCTTATCATACGGCAACCGAAACATACGAAAACTATGGATCAATAGATATGCCTTTTGATACCACATATGATGTGTTTTGGAATGATATGCCGTATGCATATTCTCAAGGTATGTATGGCTACATCTGCGAATATGACTCTATGTCCTGTGGCGAAAACCTCACATGGTCGCTCGACCTCGACACCGGGCTTTTGACCATCGACGGCGAAGGAGATATGTATGCATACGACTCCGCTTCCGATGTCCCATGGTATCCTTATCGAGCCTATGTCAAGAGCCTTGTTATCGGCGATAAGGTGACGAGCCTTTGCGGATATGCGTTCTATCATTGTGAAAACCTTTCCGATGTCACGATGGGAACCGGCATTACCTATGTTGGAGATAAGGCGTTTTACTACTGTTCCGGTCTATCTCGTGTCGATATTACCGATCTGTCGGCGTGGTGCAACATCTCTTTCTATGCAGGCGGTTCTTCGAACCCGTTATATTATGCACATAATCTCTATATTAACGGTGTGCTGGCAACGGATATCACGATCCCGAACGACATTACCGGCGTTGGTCAGTGTACATTTTACGGATGCCACAGTCTGACAAGTGTAACGATCCCGAGTAATGTCAAAACCATTAGGAAAAGCGCATTTTGTAATTGCAAGAACCTCGTCAGTGTCAACCTCGAAAAAGGTCTTACCGAAATTGGTCATTATGCTTTTACCGGGTGCACAAACCTAAAAAATATTTCAATCCCGTATGGTGTCTCAATCATTGGTTCGTATGCTTTTGATGAATGTGAAAGTCTTGAAAACATTACTATTCCGGGCAGTGTTTCCGCTGTTGGATACAGTGCGTTCTCGCTTTGTACAAGTCTTTCCTCCGTCAATATCAATAGCGGCGTTGTTACCGTTTGGTCGTATGCGTTTGAAAAATGTTCAAGTCTCACTGACATCACGCTTCCGAACACCGTTATTAACATCGAAGAAAATGCGTTCAACTTGTGCAATAATTTGACCAATATATACTATACCGGCTCGGAAGAGCAATGGGGCAAAATCGCCATTAGTGAAGGAAATGATCCCCTTTATTCCGCCACCATACATTTTCTCGGCGATGAAATCGTCACCGGCGACTTGACCGGGAATGCGTCGGTCGATGCCGACGACTTGACCGCGCTGGCAAAAATCGTCGCCAAAATCGACGGCGGCTCGCCCGCCGCCATACTCGCCGCCGATGTCACCCACGACGGCAAGGTGGATGCCGATGACCTCACCAAAATCGCAAAATATGTCGCCAAGATCATACCAAACCTCGATTGAGTAAAGATAAAGAAACAGCGTTCCCTCGCGGGAACGCTGTTTCTTTGTGACCTCTGTGCCTTATATCATCGAGCCTAAAAAGGTATCGGTATATCCACCGATCTCTCGGTCTGTGGGGATGCTCTTATAGGAAACGCCCTTATATTCAAACAGCTCGGAAACGGTGACAAAGCGATAGCCCTTGGCATACAGCTGTGCGCAGATCGTATCGAGCGCGTCGGCGGTAGGCTGCTTTGTGCTGTGCATCAGAACGATGCCTCCGTCAAAAGCCTTGGTCAGCACATTGTTGATAAGATCCTGCGACGTATTGGCGCTATCCGTGTCCCCCGATGCGATGCTCCGGGTGATGACGGGCAACCCCAACCGCGCGGTAGCCTCAAAAACGGCGGCATTGGTATGCAGACCCGACGGTCTTAACCATTTCATCGTCACGCCGAACTTTGCTTTGACCAGCTCTTGACAGGTATTGAAATCATTATACAGTTGTTTCGCCGTCATTTTTTTGCCAACATCATCGGTCTTGACGCTGGCGTGCAGGTCGGTGTGGTTGCCCAGCTCAAAGCCGTTCTCCAGCGCATAGCGAAGCGAGGCTTCCCCGCCCTCTCCGTATTGCCGCAACCGCTTGCCGACAACGAAAAACGTCCCCGAGCCTTCGTACTTGTTCAAGGTATCGACAATATAGCGCATCCGCACCTGCTTGCCGTCGCAGGGCGCATCGTCAAAGGTAAGGGCGATGAGCTTGAAATCCCCCGGATGCTTACGCCATTCGTGATCCTTTTTGGCCGCGGTGATCGTCGGCTTGGTGGGCGCTACGGTCTGGGCGGCCTCGGGCGCCGTGGTGGCTGATTGGGTCACAATATAGGTGACCTTCTCGGATTGGATCTCGGAGGACGCCCCCTGTCCGGCGGAGGTTTTCTCGGCGGAACGGGTCATTTTGGCAATGCGCGTCCTGCCGGCGGCACCAGTGACGGTGACGTCGCTTTCGGGATTGCTGTCGGCGGGAGTTGCTGTGCCGCAGGCGGACAGCAACAGCATCAGAATGGCCAAAGAAAGCGGCAATATGCGCTTTTTCACACGTATCCCTCCTGTAGATCCGTCCATTATCCTTTCGCAGAGCCCTTGTATTGCCCCCGTACCAGGCAGACGGTTTTATCCAGTTTTATTCCGGACTGCAAATCTCTTGTTTCCGTTTTGATCAGCTTGCCGAATATATCATAGTATTGCAGATCGAAGATGGCTTCCGCTTCGGTTTGGAGGATCAAAAACGCATTGCCGCATCCGTTCAGCACCTGAAAGTCCTTGGGAGCGACCGTAAGATTTTGCGCGGTATTCACCAAAAAGTACAGATCCTCTTTTTCCCCGTATATCGCCCACGTATCGAGCGCACCCGTGATCGCATGACGCTTGTAGTTGCCTCTTTCTACGATATTGTCGATATACCAGGTATTCAGAAAGCGAACCACCGCCCGGTTTTCCTCGCTCAAGGCGGTAATATCCATTGAATAGGTCGGGATGCCGACCGAGATCATTTTAATGATGACGCGGGCGTTGGAAAGCGGCGTGTCTCTATCGGAAATCGTTTGATAATCGTTGATCGCATAGGGCGTATACGCCTGAATATAGGCGGTGCGCATAAAGTTCCCGTCAGGGCAATACGGGGTGTCCCCCGCGCGCATCATCGTCCCGTATTGGGCTAACCGGCTGCCACCGTAATTCTGTTTCAGCTCAACGATATAGTCGCTTTTGACCTCGCTGACCCGTTGCCAGATGCATTGCATCGTTTTTTCCAATCCGACGATCATAGAATCGGTGTCATGCTCATGCTCGCAGGAGCAACAGGCGGTAGCGGGAATGCAATTATAAAGATCGTACTTGGCGCCATCCGTATCGTATTTGACGATCAAGTCCGCGCATATATCCGCCATAATTTTCCTCGCCTGCGGATTGCGCAGGCATAAAATGTTGAACTTATTGCCTGTTTCGATAAGCTCTCCGTTTTTGTCGCGCATCAAATACGGCAGGCGTTCGGAGCGACATTTTGCCTCGATGCCGACGGCGTGCGGCGCACACCAAATCAGCGCATTCGCGCCCTCGTCGTGTATCTGCGCCGATAGCTTTTTCAAATCCTTGATCTTTTTTTGATCGGGCGTCCAATCCCCGATATTCAGCTTGACCTCATACGGATTGTCCAGTCCCGGGCCGAACCAACCGTCGTCGATGATATAGTTTTTGATGCCCAGGGAAACGCCCGCCCTGACATTATCGAGAATGACCTGCTCGGTCACATTGTCGGAAAACCAATCCGTCCAACTGCACCATAAGGGATACATCCCCTTTTGGACAAACGGATAGCTTGTGCCCTCTTTCTCCGTTCGGAAGCGGTAATAATCGGAGAGCAGCTCGACCCAAGAGGCAGAACACTCCTCGGTTTCATCCTTCAAATAAATATGCTCGGTGAAAGAACTGTCGCGGTATTCATCGGGAATATGGCACACGATTTCGGTCGTCAGGCGTCTGGTATAGGCAAGCAATGCTCTGCTGTTGAACGGCTCGACGCACCGAAAATCCCGCTCATACTCCTTTCCGATAAGCCCGAATGCAAACGAAGCATTGCCGTTTTGCCCGCAAAAAATGAACAAAGGCGTTCTGACATTGGAAACCAACGAGCTTTTACAGAAATCCCAAAAATAAATCGTCTGCACCGTTGCCGGGTATTCTCGCCCGCCGTCGGGAATGATGACGTTGTTAAAGTTACGAAGCGGTGTCGTATATCGGTGAGAAATCTCCGCCAATCGGTCGCCACGGCACTCCGCCGTAATCGCCCAGCAGTTCCGATCCGGCGCTACGGTCAAGCGCAGTCCGTCTTTTTCGATCGTCTGTTCCTTTAATGAGATGTCTTTGATCTCCCATTCGGCTCCGCCGACAGATTTAACACGTATTGAATACATTTGCGACCTCCGAAAATAAAAAAATCGAATAAAGCCGAAAGCGATTATAGCACGAAATAGCCAAAAAAGCAAGATTTTTAAATAAGGATTTCTGCATTTGGACTGTAGTTTGGGTGGTAGACGGTAGATGAGGACAGTTTTGGTTTGTGCGTATTGCAGAATACCGCACCCTACGGTGCGTCGAGGACGCCGCACCCTACGGTGCAGTATTCCGGCTATGCAAAAGCTTCCGGCTACGCACAAGCCGAAGCCCCTATCATCTAACGTCTAACGTCTAGCGTCTAACGACTAACATCTAACATCTAACGTCTAACATCTAACATCTACAAAACAAAAAGATGGTCACGTTTTCGTGACCATCTTTTTTGTGTTGGCACCTACCTATTGTCCCGGGCCGCTTCCAGCCAAGTATCGTCGGCACCAGTGAGCTTAACTGCCGTGTTCGGGATGGGAACGGGTGTACCCTCACCGTAATCAGCACCAACTTGTTTCTTCAAGAGCCGAGCCCCTGAAAACTGAATAAAGCGTACAAGAAAAGCATCGAACCGTCGAGCGCGCGGGCATCTTCTCCGCTCTCGCTCCAAAAATGTTCGCTCATAGCTCCTGACCGTTTGGTCAAGCCCTCGATCGATTAGTACTGCCAAGCTCAAAGCATCACTGCTCTTACACACGCAGCCTATCAACCACGTAGTCCTCGTGGGATCTTACCTGATTACTCAGTGGGATATCTTATCTTAGGGTCGGCTTCACGCTTAGATGCTTTCAGCGTTTATCCGTTCCGCACATAGCTGCCCAGCTATGCCACTGGCGTGACAACTGGTGCACCAGAGGTGCGTCCATCCCGGTCCTCTCGTACTAAGGACAGCT
>CALDHV010000008.1 GCA_937902305.1 uncultured Clostridia bacterium | reverse complement strand
AAGCATCGGCATCGGCATATACCGCGTTCAGTTCCACCGCCGTGCCCGCCAAATGCGAACGCAGCACGAGAATGTCTTTCATATTGACGCTGCCATCGTTGTTGGCATCGCCAAACCGCGGCTTCGCCGTTGCGGATGCCGGCAACGCCGCCACCGCGCGCGCGGTAACAATGTCAAAATGCTCCCGCAAGGCGGGATTTTGCCCACCCTCCTCGGCGCGGGCGTGGACAAGGGTCGCTTTCAGCCCCAGCTCCCGGCACAGCGCATCGAGAAAGGTCAGCCGCTTTTGCAGGCTGTCCAGCAGGGTGAGGGCGCAATCCTCGCGCAACAGCGCAAGCGGCACGCCGGGAAAGCCCGCACCGGTGCCGACATCCACCAGCGAAAACGCGCCCTGCGGCAAAAGCGGCGCCGCCGACAGGCTGTCGGCAAAGTGCTTTACCGCGATGCCGACAGGGTCGGTAATGGCGGTGAGATTGATCTTCTCGTTCCATTCGACCAGCAAGCGGGCGTAAACCTCCAGTTTTTCCGCCAATTCCGGCGTGACCGCGACCGAAACCTCGGCGGCGGTGCGGGTCAATAAGTCAATCGGCAGCATTTTTGCCCTCCTGTGCGCTCCATAATATCAGCACCGACACATCGGCGGGGCTAACCCCGCTGATACGCGATGCCTGCCCGATGCTTCGCGGGCGAATACGGGCAAGCTTCTCCTGCGCCTCCTTGCGCAAGCCGCGGATGTCGGCATACGGGGTATCCGGCGGCAAAAGCCGACCCTCAAGGCGACGCATTTCGTCGATCTGCGCCTGCTCGCGGCGGATGTAGCCCTCGTATTTCAGCTCGACCTCCAGTTGCTCGATGACAAGCCGCTCCAGCGCGGGGCGGTCGGGATCGACCGGCGCCAGCGCGTCATAGGTCAGTTGCGGGCGGCGAAGTAGCTCCTCCAGCCGCACGCCGGACACGACCGGGGTCGTGCCGCAAGCGGTCAGCAAGGCGTTGAGCGCGTCGGTCGGCGGCAAAACCGTATCGTGCAGGCGGCGGCGTTCGGCGGCTTTTGCCTCCTGCCGCGCGGAAAAATGCGCCATACGCGCGTCATCGACCAGCCCGACCCGCCGTCCGACGGGGGTCAGCCGCAGATCGGCGTTATCCTGCCGCAATACCAGCCGATATTCGCTCCGACTGGTCATCATTCGGTAAGGGTCCATACAGCCCTTGGTCACCAGATCGTCGATCAGCGTGCCGATATAGCTCGACGCGCGGTCGAGGATCATCGGCGGCTCGCCCTTGAGCTTGAGCGCGGCGTTGATGCCCGCCACGATGCCCTGCGCCGCCGCCTCCTCATAGCCGGAGCTTCCGTTGAACTGTCCCGCGCCGTATAAGCCGGGTATGTCCTTGAACTCCAGTGTCGCAGACAACTGCAGCGGATCGACGCAATCGTATTCGATGGCATAGGCGGGGCGCATCACCCGCACCTTCTCCAGCCCCGGAATGGTGCGCAAAAACTGCATCTGCACATCCACCGGCAGGCTGGAGCTTAAGCCCTGCAGGTACATTTCGTCGGTTTCGGCACCGCACGGCTCGATAAACACCTGATGTCGCTCCTTATCGGCAAAGCGGACGATCTTGTCCTCAATGCTGGGGCAGTAGCGCGGCCCAACCCCGTGGATCTTGCCGCTGTACAGCGGCGAGCGGTGGAGATTATCCAAAATCACCCGCTTCGTTTCGGCAGAGGTCCAGGTGATATGGCACGGCAGGGCGTTCGGGCGGGGATCATCGGTTTCAAATGAAAACGGCACCACCGGGTCTTCGCCGTCCTGCCGCTCGGTCACGGAGAAATCAATGCTGGATTTCAACACGCGGGAGGGGGTGCCGGTCTTGAACCGGCGCAGAGAGACGCCGAGCGCCTCCAGTGACGCGGACAACTGCGCGGCGGGGAACATCCCGTCGGGGCCGCTTTCATAGGACACATCCCCGACGAAAACCCGCCCTTTCAGGAAAGTGCCGGTCGCCAAAATTACCGCGCGTGCAAGATATTGTACCTCCAGACGGGTGGTCAGCAGAAATCTGCCGTCCTCCTGCCGGGTGAGCGATACGATCTCGCCCTGCCGCACGTCGAGGTTGTCGGTGGTTTCGAGGGTGTGTTTCATATAGGCGGAATAGGCGCGGCGGTCGATCTGCGCGCGCAGGGAATGGACGGCGGGGCCTTTGCCGCGGTTAATCATCCGGCTTTGGAGCATATTCGCGTCCGCCGCGCGCCCCATTTCGCCGCCGAGCGCGTCGATCTCGCGCACAAGATGCCCCTTTGCCGTGCCGCCGATGGACGGATTGCACGGCATATTGCCGATCCAGTCGAGATTGATGGTGAAAACCGCTGTCGTCATCCCGAGGCGCGCCGCCGCCAGCCCGGCTTCAATGCCGGCGTGACCCGCGCCGATGACGGCAATGTCATATTCCGCATCCAAAAACGTCATAAATGGCTCCGACCTTTCCAAAAAAGGGATGAAAGTTTTCAACAATATTTTTCACTTTTCCACACGATTTGTTTTCCAAAGCTGTGGAAAACCGGGGGAAAATATACCGAATGTCAATTATTGCTCACCGCTCATACACAATTTCAACGAGGTTTTCCACCGATTTGCGGATTTTCCGTTATTTTACGCAGTTTGGTCTGTGGAAAGATTTGTATAATATTCGGCGACGAAGCATAAACTTTACAAATCGTAAAAAAGGGGGTCGCCGGTGGTGTCCGAGGAGAAAAAGCGACGGGTGCTGTGGCTCATCGGCGGCTTGATGGTCGCCGTGCTGTGGGTGTTGGCGAATAAGTGAGAGTGGAGTGTGGAGAGAGGGTGCGTCGAGGACGCCGCACCCTACGGCGCAATTCTGACATACGCGCAAGCCTCCGGCTACGCACAAACCAAAACCCTTATCATCTAACGTCTAACGTCTAACATCTAACATCTAAAATGCGGTCTGCTGTGCGGTGGCACAGCAGACCGCCTGAGGTTTATTCAGCCGTTTCGGGGGTTGCGGCGCCGTCACCTTCGGGGGCATCGGCGCCCTCGTCGGCGGTGCCGTCATCCTCGGGATGCTCCATTTCCGCCTCGTCGTCGTGGGCGGTGGTCGCCATCGACACCACCTTAAGCCCCTCGGCAAGCCGCATCACCCGCACGCCCTTGGAGGTGCGACTGCACAGCCGGATCTCACCGATCGCCAGCCGGATCATCACGCCGCCGGAGGACACCAAAATCAGATCCTCCTCATCGGCGCTGACCGAGGCGATGCCGATCACCTTGCCGAAACGCTCGGTGTGATAGTTGGTCAAGCCCTTGCCGCCACGGGATTGCACGCGATATTCGCTCATCCGGCTGAGCCGTCCGTAGCCGGTATCGGTCACAGTCAGCAAAATGCCGTCCGGCACGCTCGGCACCATACCGATCACGGTGTCGTCCGCCGCCAGCTGAAGCGCCTTGACACCGCGTGCAGTGCGTCCGACCGCCCGCACATCGTTTTCGTCGAAACAGATCGCCATACCGTTGGCGGTCGCGACCAGCAGGCGTTGCTGACCGTCGGTCGTGCAGACCGTCACCAGCTCGTCGCCCTCGTCGAGGTCGATCGCGATCAGTCCGCTCTTACGCACATTGTTATACGCATCCAGCCGGGTGCGCTTGATGATGCCGCGACGGGTCAGCATACTGAGATACTGCCCCTCGACATAATCCTCCAGCTTGATCATCGCGGAAACGGTCTCGCCGGGCTGCAACGGCAACAGATTGACGATGTTGAGCCCCTTGGCGATGCGGCTTCCCTCCGGGATCTCAAAGCACTTGAGCTTATACACCCGCCCGAAATTGGTGAAGAACATCACCGAATCGTGGCTGGAGCAAATGAACATCGACTTGATGACATCCTCCTCACGGGTGGACAAGCCCTTGATGCCCTTGCCGCCGCGCCGTTGCGCGGAGTATACGTCGGCGGGCTGGCGTTTGATGTAGCCGACCTCGGTCAGCGTCAGTACGCTCTCCTCGACCGGGATCAGATCCTCAATATCCACCTCGCCGGAAACGACCGAGATCTCGGTGCGGCGCTCGTCGCCGTACTTATCCCGCATTTTCAGGCATTCTTCCTTGACGATCTCCTTGATCTTGTGCTCGTCGGCAAGAATGCCCTCCAGCTCGGCGATGCGCATTTGCAGGGCGTGCAATTCGTCCTCGATCTTGGTGCGCTCGAGGCCGGACAGCTTGCCGAGCTGCATCTTGACGATGGCATCCGCCTGCGGGTCGTCAAAGCTGAACCGCTCGCACAGCCGCTCCTTGGCGGTATTGACGTCGCGGGACTCGCGGATGATGCGGATGACCTCGTCGATAAAGTCCACCGCGGTCTTGAGCGCCTCGAAAATGTGCTCGCGCTCCTTCGCCTTGCGCAAATCGAAGATGGTGCGCCGGGTGATGACCTGCGCCTGAAACTTGATGTATTCCTCCAGCATTTGCTTGAGGGTCAGAACCTTGGGGGTGCCGTCCACCAGCGCCAGCAGGATGGCGCCGAAGGTCACCTGCATCTGCGTGTAGGCGTACAGCTGGTTGAGCACCACCTGCGGCACCGCATCCTTTTTGAGGTCGATCACGATGCGCATACCCTCGCGGCTGGAATGATCGACCACATCGTGTATACCGTCGATGCGCTTATCGTCCACCAGATCAATGATGGAGCGCACCAGGTTGAGCTTATTCACCATATACGGGATCTCGCTGATGACGATACGGTTGCGGGTGCCGCTTTCCTCGATCTCCGCCTTGGCGCGCACGGTGATCCTGCCACGTCCGGTCGCATACGCCGCACGAATGCCGCTACGACCCATAATGATGCCGCCGGTCGGGAAATCCGGCCCCTTAAGCTTTTCCATAATTTGCGGCAGATCCGCCTCCGGCTCGTCGATGAGCAGGCAAATGGCGTCCACCACCTCGCAGAGATTGTGCGGCGGCACATTGGTCGCCATACCGACCGCGATACCCGCGGAGCCGTTGACCAGCAGATTCGGGAAACGGGACGGCAGGACGACCGGTTCCTTGGTCGTGTCGTCGAAATTGGGCATAAAATCGACCGTTTCCTTTTCGATGTCCGCCAGCATATCCAGGCTCATCTTGGACAGACGCGCCTCGGTATAACGGTATGCCGCCGCGTCATCGCCGTCGATGGAGCCGAAGTTGCCGTGACCGTCCACCAGCGGGTAGCGCAGGGAGAAATCCTGCGCCATACGCACCATCGCGTCATAAACCGACGTATCGCCGTGCGGATGATAATGACCCAGCACGTCACCGACCGTGGTTGCAGATTTGCGGTACGCCTTGTCCGGCGTCAGTCCGTCCTCGTGCATCGTGTACAGTATGCGGCGGTGCACCGGCTTTAAGCCGTCCCGCACATCCGGCAACGCACGCGCCACGATGACCGACATCGAATATTCCAGGAAACGCTTCTGCATTTCCTTATCCAAGTCCACCGTGATCAATTTTGCCATAGGGTTAGTTTGCTCCTCCACCGGGATCACCCGTCCTTTCTGACTATACAAATCGTATAATTACGGTTGTGTTTTACTTTTTGTTTTCCAATGCGCGTCGATGATATGCGAAAACGCCTCAAAATCCTCGATACAACGCTTGGGTATGTGGATCAACTGCTGTCGCCGTATGATTTCGACGAAGGTATCGCGGTCGATGATATGCTCGACCGAGCCCCAGCCGATCAGCCCGTCGCGGGTTTCATTTTTCATCGTGATGCCGCGGTCAGTGAGCTGTAAACGGACGGAGCGCGTTTCGGCGGGGATGTCCTCCGCCGTGCGCCGGATGCGGGAAATGGGGCTCCACAGCCGCAACCAAGTCATCACCGTCAGCACCAGCGCGAACACGATCACGCACGGGATCGGCGTGCGGTCGGGAAATGCCAGCACCAGCGCGATCGCCGCCGCCAGCATCGCATACAGCGGCATCCGCGCCCGGTATTGCCGGGTGATCATCGTGCGGGTCAAAACGGTGTATTCCTCGGGGGTATAATACACCGTCTGCTCCCACAGAACGGCGGGCGGGGTCAGTGTGACCGGTGTGGCGGGCTGTCCCTGCGGCACCAACCGCCCGTAAAAGCGGCGATTGGTCGGCGGCAGACGGTCTGCCGCCGCGCGGACGGCGACCGCCATTTCGGGGGTCATACACCGCGCCGGCAGAACGATCGCCCGCTGTTCGCGGTTGATCCACAGCATCAGCGAGGGATTTTCAATGAACATCGTCGTTTCATTGAGCGGGATGGAGGTCAGCAAGCCCGAGCATTCCTTTTGGATATACTCCGGAGTGATCCGCAACGTCCCGTAGAAGGAGTAGCCGCCGGCGATCGCCTCGTCATAGCTGCGGGCGGCACTGCGCCTAAGGCGCAACGGGAGCAGAAACGCCCACAGCGCCATCAGCACCACCAATGCCGCGCTAAGCAACACCAGCGGCCAGTCCAATGAGCCGGTGGTTTTCCACTCATACACCGTCACCGCCGCGGCGCCACCCATTACCAAGAAGGTCAGTATACATTGCATTTTTTGATTGCGCAACGGCCCGAATGCCCGCGCCAAAACCTGCTGATACCCCAGATATTCCTCCCGGGTCAGATCGACCGCCCATTCGCCCGCCTTAAAATCGGTATAAGCTTGATTATCCATAAGCAAAAGTCCTTATTTCCCGGTCAAATGTCGAGATTGGAGACATACCGGGCATTCTTTTCGATAAACTCGCGGCGCGGGTCTACCTTGTCACCCATCAGTATGGTGAAGGTCTCATCCGCCATCTGCGCGTCCTCCAAACGCACCTGCAGCATCGTGCGGAACGCCGGGTCCATCGTGGTCTCCCAAAGCTGTTCGGGATCCATTTCACCGAGACCCTTGTACCGCTGGATGTCGGCGTTGCCGCCGAGCTGTTCTATGTAAGTGTCGCGCTCCTCGTCGGAGAATGCGTAGAACGCCTGCTTGCCCTTGCTGACCTTATACAGCGGCGGCTGGGCGATATACACGTGCCCCTCCTCGATGAGCGGGCGCATATAGCGGAAAAAGAACGTCAGCATAAGCGTACAGATGTGGGAGCCGTCCACATCGGCATCCGCCATGATGATGACCTTGCCGTAGCGGAGCTTGGCGAGGTCGAAATCGTCCCCGATGCCGCACCCGAGTGCCATCACGACGGGGGTGAGCTTATCGTTGTTGTAAACCTTGTCCAGCCGCGCCTTTTCGACATTCAGCATCTTGCCCCACAGCGATAGGATCGCCTGATAGTTGCGGTCGCGTCCCTGCTTGGCGGAGCCGCCGGCGGAGTCGCCCTCGACGATGTACAGCTCGGTGCGCTCCGGGTCAGTCCAGATGCAGTCCGCCAGCTTGTCCGGCATACGCAGAGAACTGAGCTTTTTGCTGTTGCGGGCGGTGTCGCGCGCCTTTTGCGCAGCCTCACGCACCCGCGCCGCGTTGACGGATTTTTCCAGTATCGTTTTGGCAACGGCGGGATTTTCGTCCAAATACGCGGTCAGCTTGTCGGTCAGCAGGGAGTTGACCAGCTTGCTGATGGAGGTGTTGCCGAGCTTCGCCTTGGTCTGGCTCTCGAATTGCGCGTCCTCCAGCTTGACGCTGACCACCGCCATCAGTCCCTCGCGCACATCCTCGCCCTTGAGATCGCTGTCGTTATCCTTGAGTATCTTATAGCGGCGGGCGTAACTGTTGAAAATGCGGGTGATGGCGGTTTTGAACGCCGTTTCGTGCGTGCCGCCGTCCACCGTATTCATATTGTTGGCAAAGGAAACGATGGTCTCGTTGTAGCTGTCGTTATACTGGAACGCCACCTCCGCGACGCTTTCGCCGTCGTTGGCGACGAGATGGATGACGTTTTCGTGCAGGGGCACATAGCCGCGCACCTTGTTGAGATATTCGACAAAGGAGGAAATACCTCCCTCATAGCAGTAGACCTCCTGCCGCGGTGCCGCCTCGTCCCGGCGGTCGGTGAAGGTGATCTTCAGCCCCGCGTTGAGGAACGCCTGCTCGCGCAGCCGCTTTTGCAGGGTGTCGAAGTCATATTCGGTCGTTTCGGTGAAGATCTCGGCATCCGGCTTAAATCGCACCAGCGTGCCGGTCGCATCGGTATCGCCGATGACGGTCAGCTCGGTCACGGTCTTGCCGCGCTCAAAGCGCTGGGCATAGGTGTGTCCCTCGCGGGAGATCTCCACCTCCAGCCACGCGGAAAGCGCGTTGACGACCGACGAGCCGACGCCGTGCAGACCGCCGGCGACCTTGTATCCGCCGCCGCCAAACTTGCCGCCCGCGTGCAGAACGGTCAGCACGACCGTCACCGACGGCAGACCGAGCTTTTCGTTCATACCGACCGGGATGCCGCGCCCGTTATCCCGCACCTCAATGATGTCTCCGGGCAGAATATCCACCTCGATATGGGTGCAGAAGCCCGCCAGCGCCTCATCAATGGAGTTATCGACGATCTCATACACCAGATGGTGCAGTCCGCGCGGGCCGGTCGAGCCGATATACATGCCCGGACGCTTACGAACGGCTTCCAGTCCCTCTAATACCTGAATATCCTTTTCGTCATAGTTGCCGTCCGGACGGGTCAGCTCCCGTTCCATCTCCAAATCTTCCTGGCTCATAGTTCAAAATCCTCCTTGCTGTTGTGCCGCTCGGTCAGCTCTGCGCGCGCGTAGAGCGTGCGGGGAGCCATCTGTGCTACATATACCGTGGTCTTTTTCCTTTTTTTGCCCGGCGGGGAACAGACCACAAACGATTTCGGCAGCTCCGGGCTGACGGTGATGACCGCGCCGCCCTTTTCCGCCGCCGCTAAAAAGTCGCGCGTCTGCCGGGATACGGTGGTATTGTCTATATCGAATATACCGACAATATCCCGGTTGCGGACGACGACATCCTGACCTAAATGCAGATACATAATTACTCCGTTTCGTATATTATTGTTCTGTTATTACTCCTTGTTTAATGAAGAATGCTTGTCCGGCGGTCATCCGCAGAGCGGTCGTCGGTTCACAGCAGGTGATGAACACCTGCCAGTCGCGGATATGATTGAGAATATAATCCTGGCGGGAGGGGTCAAGCTCACTCATCACATCATCAAGGAAAGTAACGGGCGGCTCGCCTGCCGTCTCCTGCAGCAGCGTTGCTTCGGCGAGCTTGAGTGCCAGCACGGCGGAGCGTTGCTGTCCCTGCGAGCCGAAGGCGCGCAGGGGCGTTCCGTCCAGCAAAAGCTGCATATCCTCCCGGTGCGCGCCGGCGGTCGCGTGACCGACTGCCATATCCGCGCGGCGGGCGTCCTGCAACAGCGTCAGCCAATTGGCGGCGACCTGCGCTGGAGTAGCGTCCGGTGTATAAGCCGGAGAAACCCACGCGACCGACAGCTTTTCCCGATCGCCGGATAAGCCGGCGTAAATCTCCTCCGCCAGTGGGCGCAGACGGTCGATATACCGTTGCCGCCCGACGGTCAGTCGCGCACCGGCGGCCGCCGTTTTCTGATCCCACAGCGCCAGCATTTCTCTATCGGCGGGGGAGGGCGCGTTCTTTTCCGCCATCCGGCGAAGCAGGGCGTTGCGCTGGGTCATCACCCGCTGAAACTCCGCCACCGTTGCGTGATAGCCGGGCTTTATCTGGCAGTACGCCGCATCGACAAACCGGCGACGCTCCTCCGGCCCGTTTTTCACCAGCGACAGATGCTCCGGTGAAAAGATGGTACCGCAAAATACCCCGGCAAGCTTATTTGCCGACGGCAGGCGCACCCCATTGAGGGTGACGGCGCGACGGTTTTCCACCGTTACGGTCGCCTCCTGCTCCCGTCCGGCGGCAAAAAACGCCATCTCCAGCCGGGCGCGCGGCGCGGCAAAGCCGACCAGCTCGCTGTCCCTCGCTCCGCGGAAGGAGCGGGAACCGGTGAACAGCCAGCACGCCTCGAGAAAATTGGTTTTTCCCTGCGCGTTGTCGCCGTACAGAATATTAACACCCGGACACGGCGTAAACGTGGCGGTGTGCAGATTTCGAAATCCGTCAACGGTCAGCTTACGGACGAGCAACCGTGATTTCTCCGTCTGTATCGGCGACGGTGATGATCTCGCCGCCGCGCAGTTTTTTGCCGCGCATCGTGCAGATCTCGCCGTCCACCGCGACCGCGCCGGATTGGATGAGCACCTTTGCCTGACCGCCGGTCTCGACCGTGCCGGTCAGCTTCAAAACATCATCCAGCCGGATATACTCTCCATTGACCGTTATCGTTTGTCGGTTCATTTTTTCAACCTCACCGGCAAAACGAGGAACAGAAACGCATCTCCCTCGGCGGGCAATATCTTCATCGGCTTGACCGCGCCGCCCAGCTCAATTTTCACCTCATCCGTCTCGCTGTTGCGCAGGGCATCCAGCAAAAAGCGGGAATTGAAACCCATTTCTTCCTCTTTGCCCTCATTTTCCGCCGGAATGGTGTCATTGGCACTGCCCTGCGGCGTTACGCAGGACAAATTGATGCTGTCCGCGCGGAACTCACACACCAGCGGCGATTTGAGCCGGTCATTGATGACCAGCGACACGCGATCCACCGCGTCGATGAATGCGCGGGTATTGACCGTGACCGTGGAGGTGTTGTCCTGCGGGATGATCTTATCATACGCCATAAACTCACCGTCCAGCAGACGGGAAATGACCGCATAGCCGTCGATTTCAAAGATGATGTGACGTCTGCCGACGATCAGCGAGCAGGGCTTATCCTCGTCCTTCAACAGCTTGAGGATCTCCTGCAATGTCTTGCCCGGCACGATAAAGTTGATGGCTTCCTCACTTTGTATCGTTTCATTGCGAATGGCAAGACGGTATCCGTCCACGCTGATAAGGCGCAGATTATCGGTACTGACCTCAAACCGCGTACCGGTATAGATCGGTCGCGGATCGGTCGGCGCGGCAACGGCAAAAATGGTCTGCCGTATCATACTTTTCAACACCGGCTGGGAAACGGCCAATGAAACCGCATCCATTACTTTGGGAAGGTCGGGATAATCCGCCGCAGTCATACCGATAATGGAAAACTCGGTCTGATCGTTGCGGATGATGGTATTGAAGCGGTCATCCACTGTGATGGAAATGCTCTCGCCCGGCATCTTGCGCACAATATCGCCAAACATACGGGCGCTCATCACGATCTCGCCCGGCTCCTGCACGGATGCGGGAATGGTGGTCGTGATACCGATTTCCATATCAAAGCCCGCTAAAAACAGAGACGACCCCTGCGCTTGCAGAAGAATACCCTCCAGCGCCGGAAGCGCGGCCTTGGTGGCAACAGCACGCTGTACGTTACCGACAGCCTCGATCAGTTCCTGTTTGTTACACAGCAGTTTCATTTTGACCCTCTCCTTAATTTTCGCTTTTTGTATACATAAAACACTATAACATTTAGTAGTAGTAGTAGAGGCGGTGAATTGGTTGAAAATAAGATAACAGGCAGATTTTGCAAGACATAACCGGACTTTCCGGCGGTGAAACGGCGGGTGGAAAAAAATTGAAAAAGTGGAGAAAAAATCCGCCGTTCACCGACCGTGGAAAGTACGTTGGTGGATTGTGAGAAATTCGGTTGATTATCCGTTGTTGTTGCTCAGGTTTTTGATGATGTCATTGACCGTGTTTTTGTAGGTCATATTGCGCGCCATTTCTGCCTCGACATTTTGAATGGCATATACGATGGTGGAATGGTCACGGTTGCCGAACTCCGTACCGATCTGCTTGGTGGACAGATTGGTGATATTGCGCACCACATAGACCGCGATCTGCCGTGCCGTTGAGATCTGTGAGGCGCGTTTGGAAGAACGAATATCCTCTGCGCGGACATTCATCGTGCGGGCAACCTCATTGATGATGCGTTCCACCGTCAGCGGCACCGGCTGATTGTCGTTGCGAATGTCGCGGATGGCGTTCTGCGCCACCAGCATCGACGGCAGATCGTTATTGAGCAGATTTTGTGCCCGTATGCGCTTGACGACACCCTCTAACTGCCGCACGTTGGTTTTGAGTTGGTTGGCAATGTAGGTAGCCACATCATCCGACAAAGCCAGGTCAAGTGCCTGCGCCTTACTGCGAATAATGGCGATGCGGGTCTCAAAATCCGGCGGCTGAATATCCGCCAGCAGACCCTCCTCAAACCGATAGCGCAGGCGGTCATCCAGCGTGGCGATCTCGCGTGGCGGACGGTCGCTGGTCAGCACGATCTGCTTGCCGGTGGAGTGCACCGCCTCAAAGGTGTGGAAAAACTCCTCTTGAATGGCGACCTTGCCGCCGATAAACTGGATGTCATCCACCAGCAGGATGTCCGCCGTGCGGTAATGCGCACGAAACTCCGGCATCGTGCCGTTTCGCAAGGATTCGATCAGCTCGTTTACCATCGTTTCACCTTTGGTATACAGGATATGTACCCCGGGATTTTTCTTGCGCATTTCGTTGCAGATGGCGTACATCAGGTGCGTTTTGCCCAATCCGGAATTGCCGTAGATAAACAGCGGGTTGTACAGCATCGCGGGTTGCTTGGCGACCGCCTGAGAGGCGGCGTGTGCGAACTTGTTGGACGAGCCGACGATGAAATTGTCAAAGGTGAACTCCGCACCCTCGACGGGTGCGACCGTGCCGGGAACGGCGGCGGGATTTATCGTCGCCTGCGGATCTTCCTCCCGCGCCCGGATCTCCAGTCCTATCGGGGAGCCGAGCACCCGCCGCATCGCCGCCTCGACCCGCTCGGCATAGCCCTCATCCTCGAGGGTTTTTTTCTGCCACACGGTATTGACCGATGCGATCACCTTGCCATCCTCAATGCCGACCGCCTCCAAAGGCTTGATCCAGAGGTCGAAAACGACCATCGAGGTGTTGCCATTGACTTTCATATCGTCCATAACCTTTGTCCAAAACTCTTTTAACCAGACATCATTCAGTTCCATATTTATATGTATTACTCCTTCTTCATTTGATATGGTGAATATTCGAAAAAAACGGAAAAATGCGGATATTATCAAAAAACGCACCCTATCTATCGCAAGACAGAATATGGGCAGGGTCAAAAAATCGCGATTTTTTATGGAAAAATGCTGTGTCACGTGACTTTTTCGGAACATTCCGACGGGTATTGCGGAAATCTATGGCTCTCATCCCACACTTATATTTCCACATATATAATTGTAGCATAGAAATAAATATTTTTCAATGATTTTTGCGTTTTTTGGCAAAAAATCTTTTTCGGCGGGCAAAAAGGGTAAAAACGACCTTCGGGGGTAAAAGCGAAAAATGACGGCATTGCGCGAAAAATACAATATGTTGTGGTCAAAAAAACCGCAAACACAAACGGAAAAAAGTTTTTTGAAAAAACCGCCGCATCCGAGATTTTCCCCTTGACAGACTTGTATGCGGTGGTATATAATGTCTACTTGTCAGGCTGTCCGTCCGCTTTTCGGACGGTGAAAAGCCTTATCCCGAAAGGAGGAGCAACGATGTTTCGTACCTATCAACCGAAAAAGCGTCATCGCAAGATGGAACACGGTTTCCGTAAGAGAATGGCTACTGCCAACGGCCGCAAGGTTCTGGCTCGCAGACGGGCAAAGGGCAGAGCGCGTTTGAGCTACTGAAAGAGGCCACCATCGTGTGGCTTTTTTTCTTGTCGGCGTAAAAGGAGGCATCGGTATGGCGACGTGGGAGACCCTGCGGCTGAACAAGGAGTTCCGCTCGCTGTATTATCGCGGTCGTTCGCAGGTGCATCCCGCGCTGGTGACCTATGCGCGTAAAAACAGACTGGGCAAGCCCCGGATCGGCATTACCACCGGCAAAAAGGTCGGCTCCGCCGTACAGCGTAGCCGGTGCCGGCGGGTCATCCGGGCGGCATTCCGGTCTGTTTATCCTATTTGCCGGGGCTACGACATTGTTTTTGTGGCACGTGCCCGGATGCTGGAGATGAAAAGCACCGAGCTTGCGCCGATCATCCGTCGGCACTTGACCGAATTGGGCGTGATCGACCGTGAATGAATGGTGGCGTCCGCGCAACTGGGCTATCGCTCTTGTCCGGCTTTACCGCAAGCACATTTCCTCTAAAACGCCGCCGGTCTGCCGGTTTACCCCCACCTGTTCGGAATATGCGATGGAGGCGCTGGCGGGATATGGCTTGCTGATCGGCTCGGTGATGGCGGTGTGGCGCATATTGCGTTGCAATCCGCTGTGCCGTGGCGGGTACGACCCCGTGCCCGACCGCATTTTGTGGATCAAAAAGAAATAAGAATTACGGGAGGCGAATCGCGCCATGATGAAAATATTCGGATTGCTGGCTGTGCCGCTGGGGTACCTGCTCCGGTGGATCTATACGTTGATTCCCAGTTATTTTGTGGCAATTTTCCTGTTCACGTTTGTGTTGCGTGTCGTGATGTTCCCGCTGTCCATCAAAACGCAGAAGGGACAGGCAGACCGCGCCCGGCTTGCGCCGCGTATCGAGCGATTGCAGAAAAAATACGCCAACGATAAGCAGAAAATGGCGCAAAAGCAGCAGGAGCTTTTTGAAAAAGAGGGCGTCAGTATGACCGGCGGCTGTCTGCCGATGGTGGTACAGATGCTGGTGCTGTTCAGCATCATCGCGGTCATCTATAAGCCGCTCACCTACGTCCAGCGGGTCAATGAGACCGATCTCAACACCTGCATCACTGCCGTCAGCGACGGTTTGGTCGCCGACGGAAAAATGGATCGGAAGAAAGCGGACACCACCTTCAATAAAAATTCGTATTACAGCGAGCTGAACCTGATGCAGTATGTCGATACCTACAGCACCGACATCACGGATAAGCTGGTCGCATCGGGCAAGACCGAGGCGCAAGCGGGCGAGATCCTCGACAAGATCCGCGATACCGAGCAGCAATTCAACTTATTCGGTGTTTCGTTGCTCGAAATGCCGAATAAGGACGGCATCAAGCCGAACTGGCTGTGGCTGGTCGCCATCGCATCCGGACTGGCGGCGTTCCTGTCGAGCCTGCTCTCGATGCACTACAACAAGGGGACGATGCCCGAACAGCAGGCGGGCGGTTGCTCGACCAATTCTATGATGTATGTTATGCCGATCTTCTCATTGGTCATCGCGTTCGGGGTACCGGGCGGCGTTGCCGTATATTGGGTATTCTCCAATTTGCTGGCATTGGTGCAGACGGTGATCCTCAATCAAATGTATAACCCGGCGAAAATACGCGCCCAGGCAGAGGCGGAATACGCCGAGCGCCGGCGCAAAAAGGCCGAGGATAAAGAACGGCTCCGTCAGGCGCGGCTTGCCGAACAGGCCGCGTGGCAGCAGGAGGAAAACGAAAAACGCCTTGCGAAAGAGGGCAAGCTGCCGCGACCGCCGAAAAAGGAAAAGCTCGCAGAGGAAAGCGAAGAGCCCGCCGAAGAAAATGAGCCGGCGGAGGAATGAGGGAAAGGACAGATAGCGAATGAGCAAAGAAATCGTAAAGCAGGCGGCATCGGTGGAAGAAGCCAAGC
Source organism: uncultured Clostridia bacterium (assembly GCA_937902305.1). Taxonomy (GTDB): domain Bacteria; phylum Bacillota; class Clostridia; order Oscillospirales; family Acutalibacteraceae; genus UBA5905. Next base: position 1,420 of record CALDHV010000008.1, on the reverse strand, counting down.
GGGCGATCGCCGAGGAATGGAACGTGCCGCAGGAGCGCATCACCTTTGAGGTGTTGCAGGAACCGGAAAAGAAAGTGCTGGGGCTGTTCGGCGGCTCGATGGCAGAGGTCAGGGGCATCCTCGCGGAAAGTGCCGCGGAAAGCGCCAAATCGTATTTGTTGAATGTGCTGGCGGCAATGGGCGTGACCGATTGCACCTGCACCGTGACCGAGGAGGAGAACGGATGTGTTCTCGCGCTGGAGGGGGAAAACCTCGGCTTCATCATCGGTCGCCGCGGCGAAACGCTGGATGCGTTGCAGTATCTTGCCGGGCTGGTCGCCAATCGCGCGGACAATTCCTATTACCGCGTGACGCTGGACATCGGCAATTATCGCGAAAAGCGGCATCAGGCGCTTGTCGAGCTGGCGACGCGGCTGGGCAATCAGGCGTCCCGCACCGGTCGGCGTCATTCGCTGGAGCCGATGAACCCGTATGAGCGCCGCATCATCCATACGGCGGTGCAGGAGATCGAGGGGGCGACCTCGTGGAGCGTCGGCACCGAGCCGAACCGCCATGTGGTGATCGGCCCGTCGGACGATAACCCGAATAAGGATCGCTTCAATGACCGCGAGCGTGGCGGGCGTGGCTCACGCGGACGCGGCAACAACCGCGGCGGTGAGCGGCGCGGGCGCGGAGAGCGCCGCGAGCACGAGATCGTTGCGCCGGAGCGTCCGGTGCGGCAGTTCATTTCGCGGAGCAATCCCCTGCCGACCGCGGACGGCGCGACGGTGCCCTCCCGCACCGAGTCCGAAAAGGAGAACAGCGCATCGCTGTACGGTCGGATCGACCTGTAAGGAAAAATCCCCGGTATCGTTTCGATACCGGGGATTTTTAGATGATAGACGATAGATGATAAGGGTTTTGGTTTGTGCGTAGCCGGAGGTTTGTGCGTATGTTGGAATACTGTATGACCGTAGGGAACGGTCTTGACCGTTCCGCCGCCAAAGGTTTGCACCCGTAGGGGTTGCGTAGCCGGAATACGTGTACCGATATAAAACATACCGTGTCCTCATCCGTTTTTTGTGTTGCAAAAAAAACACATTCTTGTTATACTATACCTTGAATCGTACGAATGCGGTTTGTCCGCCGCAAGTTCGGGCTTGCAGATAACTTGCCCGTGGACAACTTTCCCACAAGTTCAGATATTTCCGCCACATCCGAAAGCATTTGCTCTGTAATTACAAAAGGAGGATTTTTCATCGGTTTACAACTCCTGTTTTTTCTATCACCTATATTATACACTTTCATCTATCAAAAATCAAGATATGATAGCATAAAATTGATAGTATTAATTGAGTGATGACCCCGAAGCCCAAAAAAGAACCAACAAGCATTCGGTTAACAGTCAAATGCTTGTTGGCAGTTCTTTATAGGTATGTTG
>CALDHV010000007.1 GCA_937902305.1 uncultured Clostridia bacterium | reverse complement strand
ACATTTGAGTTGTTTTTCAATTTATTTTTGTTACCTATCTATTGTACCATAACAAATATTATTTATTTTTCACATTCTTTATTTCACGACAAATTCAAACCCGATCTTTCTCACATCCTCCTCGCCATCCTCACCGCGATACGCGCAGGATGCCCGGACGCAAACAGTCGGTTCCCCCTCCGGCGAAACGGCGCAGCACATTTCCTCAACAGACGGCTCGGCGGATTTCGGCAACCCTGCCATTTTTTTGATTTGCCCATTCACCAACGCTTCTATATCTGCTTTTCCGAATGATTTCATCGTCAAAAGGACATCATCCGCATACGCGTAAATATCGCCAACCACGACCGATGCCAAATGCCCCTTGGAGGTGACTTGTACGGAAATAAAATCAGAAGATTTCATACCGTTGATCGTTTTGGCAAAGGTATATGTGCGCAGAGTCATCAACGGGTCGCGTTCCGCATCCGGCTGATAGTCGGTAATATGCGGCTCCAAAGCGGTATATTCGTCAACATTTATGAACTGCTTTGCGTATGATCGCGCAATTTTCGGGGCTTCCTCGGCAATATCGCTCACATCGGCCAATGCGGCTTCTTTTTCAAAAAACGCCGTTGTCTTAAAGTTGATATAAACCAATTTTCCGTTCTGCGAATGGACGCCAAACTCCACCCCGCCCTTATTACCGTAATAGTCGGTCGCAAAGGAATGATAGCTGTCATAACGCGAAAAGCGATATGCCCCGGTATAGGTTTTTTCGCAAAAGTCCACAAGCCGCTCCTTTTGCGCCGTATCGGAGGTAAAGCTTTTTCCGTTCCAATACTTGCTTTCCGCTCCGAAAGCAAAGCCGCTTTCGCTCATGGGCGCAGGAGCGTTGTTCACCGATAACAACGCGCATCCGATCTTGGCTTTACCCTCGGCTTTATCCTTGTCCCCCGCCAATTCGTTTTCTTGCGTAACCTCCTGCCGACCCGTCGGTTGAGCCGCGCCGGTTTCCTGTATAAACGCGCCACTGCTCGCCGTCCCGTCATTTCCCCCGGTGCATCCGACACACAGCAAGGACACAACAACCAATAACACCAATAATACATTGCATTTTTTCATGATATTTCCCTCCGTCAAGCCGATAATAACTGATTTCTGTCGCCGAACCGAACGGCAGAGATATAAGCCGCCGCCCGTCAACAAAAGAATACCACATAATGGAAACAATTTCAAACGTTTTTGTCGTTATTACATAGTTTTTTTACTATTTCATAGAGTAATTTGGACACATTAACCGCTTTCTTCTTTTCCGGGAATTGTTCTTGCCTTTTATTTGCATTTTTGCTATACTGGACATATCATCAAAAAGTTGTCCTATGCAACGCGAAAGGAAGACATCAATGAACACGATCCCCTTTTCCCCCGCTGACATTCTCCTGCCGGATACCGACCGTCCCGAGGCGTGGGCGACCATCGCCTGCGACCAATTCACCTCCGAGCCGGAATACTGGGACAGCGTCCGCCGACAGACCGCCGACGCGCTCTCCTGCTATCACCTGACACTGCCGGAGATATATCTCGACAAGCCGGACACCGCCGAACGCATCAACCGTATCCGGCAGACGATGGAGCAATACCTCAACGACCGCGTATTCAGAGAATACCGCGACGCGCTGATCTTTGTCGAGCGCACCCTCGCCGACGGGCGCGTGCGCAAGGGGCTGGTCGGCAAGCTCGACCTTGCCGCCTACGACTACACGCCGGACAGTCGTCCGCTCATCCGCCCGACCGAGGGCACGGTCTTATCCCGCATCCCCGCGCGGGTGCAGATCCGTAAGGATGCACCGATCGAGCTGCCGCACGTGATGGTGCTCATCGACGACCGCGAACGCACCGTGCTGGAGCCGCTCGACCCGTCCGGCTGGGAGGTGCTGTACGACTTTGATCTGATGGAAAACGGCGGACACCTCAAGGGCTATCTGCTCCCGGGCGAAGCAAAAAAAGCGGTGCTTTCCGCGCTGGAGGCGTTGCGGGAAAAGAGCAACGGTCTACTGTTCGCCGTCGGAGACGGCAACCACTCCCTCGCCTCCGCGAAAGCGCACGCCGCCACCGCCGCCGCGCCCGAGGCAGGCTACGCGCTGGCGGAGATCACCAACATCCACGATGAGGCGCTGGATTTTGAGCCGATCTACCGCGTGATGTTCGGGATCGACCCCGCCGATGTCATTGCCGCGCTTCGGGAAGCGTTCCCCGAGAGTGACGGTCGCCCGGTCGAGTATCAGACCGCCGACACCTGCGGCAGGTTCTTCGTCGGTGGGCTGGAAACCAAGGTGCTGCAGGATTTCCTCGATGAATACGCCGCCGCGCATCCCGGCGCGCAGATAGACTATATCCACGGCAAGGACTCCCTGATGACCCTTGCCCGTCGTCCCGGCGCGATCGGATTTTTATTCGGCGGCATCACCAAGGAAACGCTGTTCCCCTATGTTGCCGAAAATGGGCCTCTGCCGCGCAAGACCTTCTCAATGGGCGAGGCGCGGGACAAACGCTACTATATGGAAGCCCGCCGCATCCGCTGATTTCATACAAGATGCATAAATCTTGCATTTTTGCGGATATATTTCCGTTATTTCCGTTGACTTTTCAAAATTATACGCGTATAATACTCATTCAGCAACAAACATTCTGCAGGAGGCATAAAAATGGATAAAGCAAGCATCAAAAAGGTCGTACTGGCGTATTCCGGCGGTCTGGATACCTCGATCATCATTCCGTGGCTGAAGGAAAACTACAACGATCCCGAGATCATCGCCGTGTCCGGCAACGTCGGTCAGGCCGACGAGCTGGACGGTCTGGAGGAAAAGGCCATCAAGACCGGCGCTTCCAAGCTGTATGTGGAGGATCTGACCGAGGCGGTGGAGGCGTGCGGGGTGGAAGGGCCGCTGTTTACGTCCGCTGCGGATATTCCCTGTCTTACCCGCGATATTATCTGCCGCATCCGTGCAAGCCACGCGGAGTCCGGTCTTCCGGCCTGTTCTGCGTGGGTGCCGGTGAGCCGGTGCGAAGCGTTCGGGATGCAGCCCCGCTACCGTGAGATGGTCCGCGGAGTTGCGGCGACGCCGTGTGCGGTAAATATTCTGACCGGCAGTCTGATCGGGTCCGTGCAGGAGGAGTACTGCCTGCTGATGGACGAGC
>CALDHV010000006.1 GCA_937902305.1 uncultured Clostridia bacterium | reverse complement strand
TATGAATGATTCTGTAATAATGATTGTAAAATCATTTCTATACTTTTTCAATGTATTCTCACTATCTTCGTACATTCACGTCAAAATCAGTAAGATATGAACCGCAGAATAACCATCTTATCTTTAGTGCTGACCGTCAGCATGCTGAACGTCAAAGCCCAGAATGTTGACATTCCTGTTGTCGGAGCGCAGGTTTTCGTTGAACCTGGCCAGACACCCGAATACATCGACATGCTGTACTCACGAATGGAAGACGCCGGAATGCAGGTCGGCCGGATCAGGATGTTCGGTTCTCATGTCATCAAGGAAGATGGCACATACGATTTCTCCCTATATGATACAGCGTTCGACGCTGCGGCAAGGCATGGGGTGAAGATGTTCGTGACCCTTTTCCCGCCGACCGACGAGCTCAACGACGTCGGCGGTTTCAAGTTTCCGCGTTCCGAGAAGCATCTTCAGGAAATACTGGACTATACAAGGGCCGTGGTGAATCATTTCAAGGATCACCCGGCATTGTTCTGCTGGGTGTTGCAGAACGAGCCCGGAGTTGGCGGGACGGTGAATACACACGGCGGGTTGAGCGGCGAAAAATACGAAGAATTCTGCCGGCAGCATCCAATGAACCGCGACGGTTATCTGCAAGCAGACATGAGGCCAGAACAGTTTACAAGGGAATACACCACGTGGTACTTGAAAACCATAGCAGAAGCCGTTGCCGAATGCGACCCTGTTCACGGAAGGCATATAAATCCACATCAGGTGCTGACCACTCTGCCCGAATATGACTTCAAGGCCCTGTCCGACGGAATCATCACATCACTTGGAAGCTCGATGCATCTGAGCTGGCATTTTGGCGATTTCAAGAGATATCAATATACCATGGCAGTCGCCATGATTTCGGACATCATCCATTCCGCCGCTTTGCGTCGGCACAAAGTCGTTCACTCATAGTATGACAGAAAAACTCCGGAATGTAAAGTGATGTTGTGCCTTCGGCACAGTGATGTTATGGCTTGCGCCATAGTGATGTTTTGCGGCGATGCCGCAAAGTGATGTGATGTGTTCCTCACACGCCCGCAGGCACATCACTCGGCGAAGCCGAACATCACGTGCGAAGCGCACATCACGTTCCGTGCAGCGGAACACATCGTTTTCGGCGCGTATCGGAAATACTTCAAAATACTTCCTTATCAGTACGTGCCGAAAATCAGTCGGTTTTTCTTTTCAACGGATATTTCTGTCGATATAATTTACCAAAGGCAATCTCGATATATTTCTGCTATCACAGAAATTCGATATGAAATAAATCCCTCTTGCGCCACAGCGCATATCGAGTTGCGTAGCAACATATCGAGTCCGTAGGGCATATCGAAAATCTCGCAAGGGATTTATTTTGATGCGGAGTGTCCTTTCGGACACTCCGCTTTATACCGGCATAACGCTATACGCTTTCAGCGCGTCCATATCGGCGCGGGCGTCTTCGATGCCGCCCTCCAGCTCGAGCGCCAGCAGACCGCGCATCAGTCCCGCGTGCGCTTCACACCAAAACAGATTGCGCGTGCGGGCAAGTGCCGATTTCTGCTCGGCTGTCAGCCCGCCCGCCTCGAAATCGGAAGTATAGCTCAACCCGGTTTTGGCATAATGAGCGCCGGACATCACACACCACGCGCGGAAATAGCGGCGAAGCGCGACAGGATCACGGATGACGGCGGAGATTTTGTCGAGATAGGCAAGCATTTTCGCCTTTTCGTCCCCCGCGCAAAGGTGAAGAACGGCATTGTTATCCCGTAAAATATACGGATGCACGGCAAATGTCACCGATTTCCCTTTTTGGAAGGTGAGCGCGGTCAGATAACCGTAATTCCACGAATCGCCGTCCTTGTACGGCTCTTGCGGGAAGAAGAAATTACCCATACTGTAAATGATGGGCTTGCCGCCGTAGGTTTCGTACCCCTGCATACAGTGGGTATGCATCGCGACCAGCGCATCAGCACCGAGGTCGATCAGGAGGCGGTAGCGATCAACGGTTTCGGGCGACGGGAACGGGTCGTACTCATTCCCGCCGTGGAAAAGGATGACGAGAAAATCGCTATTTTGCTTTTCCTCGACCATCCGGTCGCGCAGACGCTTGAGGGAAAACCCCGCCGCGCCGGCGCGGTCTTCGGTCGCACAGCCAAACTCATTTTCGCAAACCGCAAGAAAAGCGATGCGGATACCGTCCTTTTCGGCATACCACGCGCGGTATGCCTCCCCGACATTCATCCCGCCGCCGAGAGCGGCGATGCGGTTTTTCCCCAAAATGTCGAGCGTGGACGCGATCGCCGGCTCACCGTAATCACCGAAATGATTGTTGGCGAGTATCGCGCAGTCAAACCCGCCCTCGGTAAGAAAGGCGATATTTTGCGGGTCGGCGCGCAGATTGGGGCCGCTTTTCGGTATCTTGGCTCCCACGCCCTCCGCGCACAGCGGCGATTCGAGATCGGCGATGCGGAAATCGGCGTCATCCAGTATCGGCTTGACCGGGGCAAGCAGCCTGCGGCAATACGGTGCATCCACCGGCTGATGCAGATAACTCATACACACATCCGCACCGATCACAACTTCGATCTTTCCCATCCTTATCCCTCCTGGCGCTCCCGATCAGTATCTCCCGATCGGGGGCGTACAATAATCCGGCAACGGGCAGACATATTTCCCGCCGTTTTTCTTGAGAAGCTCTTCCTTGGCTTTTTCGATGAGCTTTTCATCGTCCATCGTGCGCACACAGGCAAGCGCCATGACCTGCGCCGCCCGCAGCATACCTTTCATTCCTATATCGGAATTGGAAAAGGCAGTATTCTGCCAGGAATGAGGCGGATTGCCGAGACAGCAGGTCGCCATATTCAGCACCGCCGTCGGCACGGCATAGCCGACATCACCCACCTCGGTCGAGCCGCTCAGATACCGCGTTTCGTCGGGACGGAACGGATGCACCGTGTTGTCCAGCGGCTTGCGGAGCAGTTCGTCAATATTTTCACCGGGGAACATCCCACCGAGCTGTTCGCGCATACTGTTGAGCGAGGTGCGGCTGTGGGTGTGCAGGAATTGCGTTGCCAGCGCATAATCATCCTGTGTCCACTCCGGCGCACCAAGCTCCTCGAGACACTTATCCATAACCGCCGCGATGGTCTTATTCGGTGTATAATCCGAAAACGCCATCGTGATCTCATACGACATCTTGGTGCCGGTCATCAGCGCCGCACCCTTGGCGACATCCACCACCCGCAGGAAAAGCTCCTGCACCTGGGACACCTTCGGCGCACGCACCTCGTATTTGATAACGGCGTGCCCCTGCACGACATTCGGAGCGGTGCCGCCGGCATCGGAATAGGCATAATGGATACGCGCCGCGTCGATCATATGCTCCCGCAGATAGTTGACCCCGACATTCATCAGCTCGACCGCGTCCAGCGCGCTCCTGCCTAAATGCGGGCAGTTGCCGGCGTGCGCGGAGATGCCGTCAAAGACAAAATTGGCACCCATGATCGCCACGCTACCCAAAGACTGCACCTCATTGACATCGGCGGGATGCCAGGAATAGGCAAAGTCCAGCTTGTCAAAATACCCTGCGCGGGCAATGAATTGCTTGGAGCCGGCGCCCTCCTCGGCGGGACAGCCGTACAGGATCACCGTGCCGTCCTTATTATGTCCGACAAGGTAGTTTTTCACCGCCACCGCGGCGGCAAAGCAACCCGCACCGAGCAGATTGTGACCGCAGCCGTGACCCGCGCCGCCGTTTTCGACCGCCTTTTGCACGGGCGAGGCGGCACATTGGCTCAATCCGGCAAGCGCGTCGAATTCGGCAAGCAAGCCCATGACCGGCTTGCCGGTGCCGCACGTAAAGGTCGCCGTAAACGCCGTCGGCATATCGGCGATACCCTTTTCGATGACGAAGCCCTCCTCCTCGAGCGCCTTGATCATCGCGGCGCTGGAGCGGACTTCCTCATACGACAGCTCCGCGTATTCCCATATTTCCTTTGCCAGTCGAATGGTCTTGTCCTCGACGGCGTTCACTAACATTTTGATTTCTTCGATTTGTGACATACGGTTAACCTCCTCACAGTACCATACTCAAAAACCGCTCGGTCGCCGGGTTGCGCGGGCAGGTGAACAGCTCCTCCGGGCTTGCCTCCTCCGTGATGACACCGCCGCTGATAAACAAGACCCGGTCGGATACCTCCCGCGCAAATCCCATCTCGTGCGTGACGATGACGATGGTCATACCGCTTTTTGCCAGATTGCTGATGACCTCCAGCACGCCCTTGACCATTTCCGGGTCAAGCGCGCTGGTCGGCTCGTCGAACAGCATAATCTCCGGCTCCATCGCAAGCGCACGGACTATCGCTATCCTCTGCTTCTGTCCGCCGGAAAGCTGGCTCGGGTACGCATTCGCTTTGTCCGCAAGCCCGACTCTCGTCAG
>CALDHV010000005.1 GCA_937902305.1 uncultured Clostridia bacterium | reverse complement strand
ATGACGATGGCGGCGGGCATCGGTGCGCTGACCGATGAAAAATATTTTGCCGATAACTGCCGCGCGATCATCGCCACGCGGGAAAGAACGATCTCCCGTCTGCGGGAGCGCGGCTTCGTGCTGACCGATTCCCGCGCCAATTTCCTGTTTGCCAAGCATCCGTCCCACAGCGGGCTGGAGCTGTATCAGGCACTCAAGGAAAACGGCGTGCTGATCCGGCACTTTGAGACCCCGCTATTGCGGGACTACAACCGCATCACCGTCGGCAGCGACGAGCAAATGGACATTTTCTTCGACACGCTGGACGGCATTTTGGGGGTGACGAAATGAGACAGGCTAACGTTGATCGCAAAACCGCCGAGACCGACATCCGTCTGACACTCGTGATGGACGGGAGCGGCAAAAGCCGCATAGATACCGGGTGCGGCTTTCTCGACCATATGCTGACGCTATTCGCCTCCCACGGGCGATTTGATCTCGACCTTACCTGCAAGGGGGATACCTATGTCGATTACCACCACACGGTGGAGGATATAGGCATCGCGCTCGGACACGCTTTTCGGGACGCGCTCGGCGACAAGCGCGGCATCCACCGCTATGGCGATACCGTTCTGCCGATGGATGAAACGCTGGTGCTGACCGCCGTCGATTTTTCCGGACGCGCCTATCTCGGCTTCGACCTCCCCATCCCGACCGAAAAGGTCGGCGATTTCGACACCGAATTGGTCGAGGAGTTCTGGCTCGGCTTCACCCGGCAGGCAGAATGTGCCCTGCATATCCGCCTGATGGCGGGCAAAAACGCACATCACATCATCGAGGGTGCGTATAAATCCGTCGCCCGCAGTCTGCGGCAGGCGGTCGCCATCGACGCCGAATACAAGGACGAGATCCCGTCCACCAAAGGAGTACTGTAATGACCGCTATCATTGATTACGGCGTTGGCAACCTCTTTTCGCTGATCTGCTCTTTCCGCAAGCTTGGCGAGGAGGCGATCGTCACCAACGATCCCGCCGTGCTGGAAAAAGCCGACCGCATCCTGTTGCCCGGTGTCGGTGCGTTCCGCGATGCCGCCGACAAGCTGGAAAAATCGGGGCTTGTCCCGATCTTGCGTCGGGAGATCGACCGCGGCAAGCCGGTTTTGGGCATTTGCCTCGGGATGCAACTGCTGTTTGACAAAAGCTATGAGTACGGCGAGTGTAAAGGACTATCACTTGTCAGTGGGGAAATACAACCGTTGTCGGGACAGGTCGGAAATCGGAAGGTGCCGCATATGGGCTGGAACGCGCTGACCTTTATCGGGGAAAAGCACCCGCTGTTTCGCTATGTCGAGGAGGGCGCGTGCGTCTACTTTGTCCACTCCTTCCACGCCGTTAATTGCAGAAAAAACCTCATTGCAACGACCGAATACGGCATCCCCGTCACCGCCGCCGTCGCCGACAAAAATGTGATGGGCTGTCAGTTCCATCCGGAGAAAAGCGGCGATGTCGGACTGAATGTCCTGCGAGCATTTTGCGAAATGAACGGAGGGAGCGTATGCTGATATTCCCTGCGATAGATTTGTACGAGTGTCAAGCGGTACGCCTTTACAAGGGCGATTACGCGCAAAAGACCGTTTATAGCGCCGAGCCGGGAAAGGTGGCGGAAGATTTCCGCCGACAGGGGGCCACCCACATCCATCTGGTAGATCTGGAGGGTGCCAAAACCGGCGAAACGCCCAATTTCGACACCGTTTGCCGCATCAAACGCGAGAGCGGACTGTTCTGCGAGATCGGCGGCGGCATCCGCACGATGGAGGTCATCGACCGCTACATCGCGGCGGGGCTGGACCGGGTGATCCTCGGTACCGCCGCCGTCACCGAGCCGGACTTTGTCGAGCGTGCCGTCGCGCGCTACGGCGACAAGATCGCCGTCGGCATTGACATTCGCGACGGCGCGGTCGCCATCCGCGGATGGACGGAAAGCTCCGGCATCGACGCTTTTGAGTTTTGCGAAAAAATGCAAAGGATCGGCGTGGCAACCCTCATCTGCACCGACATTTCCAAGGACGGGGCAATGATCGGCACCAACCGCGCCCTGTACCGGGAATTATCATCCCGCTTTTCGTTGCAGATCACCGCATCCGGCGGGGTCTCCACGACCGATGATGTGCGAGCACTGCGGGCGCTCGATCTGTACGGCGCCATCATCGGCAAGGCGTACTACACCGGCGCAATCAATCTGCACGAAGCAATTGAGGTGGCAAAATGATAACAAAACGCATCATCCCCTGCCTGGATGTACGTGACGGACAGGTGGTCAAGGGGGTCAATTTCGAGGGCTTGCGGGAAATATCCTCCCCGGTCGAGCTTGCCGAGCATTACAGCACGTGCGGTGCGGATGAGCTGGTTTTCTACGACATCACCGCCTCCTCCGACGGGCGTCAGCTCTTCACCGACATCCTGCGGGAAGCGGCGCGCAACGTCTTTATCCCGCTCACCGTCGGCGGCGGAATCAACAGCGTGGCGGATTTCGACCGCGTGCTCAAATGCGGCGCGGATAAGGTGAGCGTCAACTCCGGCGCGATCCGTCACCCCGAGCTGATCGGAGAAGCCGCCAGGCTGTACGGCAATCAATGCGTCGTGCTGTCGGTGGATGTCAAGCGGGTGGACGGCGTTTTCCGCGTCTTTGCCAAGGGCGGACGCGAAAACACCGGGCTGGAGGCGATCGAGTGGATCAAGCGGTGCGTCGGCAGCGGCGCGGGCGAGCTGGTGGTCAATTCCATCGATACCGACGGCGTCAAGCAGGGCTTTGACCTACCGCTGTTAAAGGCGGTGTGCGACGCGGTATCGGTGCCGGTCATTGCCTCCGGCGGCGCGGGGTGTATCGACGATTTTATCACCCTATTCCAAACGCTCCCACGGGTCGATGCCGGTCTGGCGGCATCCATTTTCCATTTCGGAGAGGTCAGTATCGTCGATTTGAAAGAAAAAATGAAGCTGTGCGGTATCCCCGCCAGAACGATATAAGGAGGAAACGGTATGTTAGACATCAAGGAGCTCAAGTTTGATGAAAAGGGGCTGATCCCCGCCATCGTGGTGGATGCGATCAGCAAACGGGTGCTGACCCTCGCCTATATGAATGAGGAAAGCCTGAAAATCTCGATGGAAAAGGAGCTGACCTGCTTCTGGAGCCGTTCCCGGCAGGAGTTATGGCTCAAGGGTGAGACCAGCGGCAACTATCAGCACATTGTCTCCATCACCGCGGATTGCGATAAGGACGCGCTGGTCGTGATGGTCGAGCCGGATGGCCCGGCGTGTCATTTGGGCACGACCTCCTGCTTTGAAAATCCCGTATTTGCCAGCGACGAGCGGCACGAGTTTTCGTACGAACAGCTTTTTGAGCTGATACGCGGACGAAAATCCGAAAAAAAGGAAGGCTCCTACACGACCTATCTGTTTGAAAAAGGGCTGGATAAGATCCTCAAGAAGGTCGGTGAGGAAAGCACCGAGGTCATCATCGCCGCCAAGGCGGAGGACAAGAAGGAAACGGTGTATGAAATCGCCGACCTTGCCTACCATGTGATGGTGCTGATGATCGAGGCGGGCATTGCGCTCGAGGATATTCACCGCGAGCTTGCCTCCCGCCATGTCATCGACAAAAAGGTGAAGCAGGAGAAAATGACCTGATGGAATATCGGGATTTTCATGTACACACCGTTTTCAGCGACGGCAAAAACACGCCGGAAGAAATGGTTCTGGAAGCCATTTCCCGAGGAGCCTCTGCTCTCGGCTTCAGTGACCACAGCTATACCTTCTTTGACCGAAGCTACTGTATGAAAGCGGAAGACTATGAAGCGTACAAAAATGAAATCAAAGTCTTAAAAGAAAAATATAAGGACAAGATCAATATTTTCTGCGGTATTGAGCAAGACTACCGTTCGGAAGTTAAGCCCGAGGGTTTTGATTACGTCATCGGTTCCGTACACTACATAAAATGCGAAGAAG
>CALDHV010000004.1 GCA_937902305.1 uncultured Clostridia bacterium | reverse complement strand
AACGGTTTATCACCCGCTTTGCGCGGGTGTATACGCCGGTCGTGACCGGCTTGGCGGTGCTGGTGGCGGTGGTTTTTCCGCTGTTTGGCGGAGATTGGGGTATTTGGCTGCGGCGCGCGCTGGTATTTTTGGTGGCGGCGTGCCCCTGTGCGCTGGTGCTGTCCATTCCGTTGTGCTTTTATGCCGGTATCGCGGCGGCGGCACGGCACGGCATACTCATCAAAGGCGGGTGCTTCATCGAAACGATCGCGAAGCTTACAGCGGTGGCATTGGATAAGACCGGCACGCTGACGACGGATGCACGCACCCTCACGGCGGTTTTTACTGCCGACGGCGTGACCGAGGCGGAAGCCCTGCAGTTGGCGGCGGCGGTGGAGCGGCTGTCCGCTCACCCAACGGCAAAGGCGATATGCGCCGCGGCGGGGGCGGAGATCGTCGCACCCGATGTGACCGAGCTGGCGGGGATCGGCGTGATCGGCAATATAGACGGCAACGAAATCGCGTGCGGCGGCTTGCGGATGCTGGAAAAATACGGTGTGCAGGAGGCGTCCCTGCCGGACGAATGGCGGGGTGCGCCGGTGTTTTTGTTGCGGGACGGTGTTCCGCTGGCGGCATTTTTGATGGATGCCGCGTTGCAGGAGGGCGCGGACACGGTGGCGGCAGGGCTTGCCCGAGTGGGAATCACGCGGCTGACTGTGCTGACCGGCGATCGCCGCGCCGAAGCGGAGCGGGTCGCGCAGGCGGTCGGCATCGGGGACGTGCGGGCGGAGCTGTTGCCGGAGGATAAGCTCGCCGCCGTGACGGCGTGGCAGGCAGAGGGGGAAACGGTCGCCTTTGTCGGTGATGGGATCAATGACGCGCCGGTTTTGGCGGCGGCAGACCTCGGCGTGGCGATGGGGCTCGGCTCCCCGGCGGCGATCGAAACGGCGGACGCGGTGCTGGTCGCGGGCGGGGTCGCCCGTCTGCCGCAGGCGATCCGCCTGAGCCGCCGCGTGATGCGGACGGTATGGGAGAATATCGCCTTTTCGCTGGCGGTCAAGGCGGTGGTGCTGGTGCTGGCGGTGCTCGGATTGGCACCGATGTGGGCGGCGGCATTTGCCGATATTGGGGTGATGCTGTTGTGCGTGCTCAACACCCTGCTTATTTTAAGCCGAGGTCTTGTCGAACGCTGAAGAGAACGCCTTTCCTGACCGACATTACACAACGAAAAAGCCCCGGCATCCACCCGGATGTCGGAGCTTTTTCTATCTTGTTAGCTTTGTCGATCAGAACAGGCCGGTGATCTTGCCGGTTTCGTCCACGTCGATCTTTTCGGCGGCGGGCACCTTCGGCAAGCCCGGCATCGTCATGATGTCGCCGGTCAGCACGACCACGAAGCCCGCTCCGGCGGACACCTTGACATTCTTCACCGTGACGGTGAAATCCTCCGGTGCGCCGAGCTTGGTCGGGTCATCGGAGAAGCTGTATTGCGTTTTGGCGATGCAGACCGGCATCTTGTCAAAGCCCAGCGCGGTGAGCTGGTCGATCTGCTTTTTCGCGGCGGGCAGGATGTTGATGCCGTTGCCGCCGTAGACCTTGCGCACAACGGCGTCGATCTTTTCCTCGATGGTGCCGTCCAGCTCATACGAGAAGGTGAACTCGCCCTGTTCCTCCTCGCACAGCCGCACGACCTCGCGGGCAAGCTCCTCGCCGCCCTTGCCGCCCTCTGCCCAAACGGTGGAGAGCACGGTGTTGACTCCCAGCTCACGGCATTTGGCGATGATGAAGTCGATCTCCGCGTCGGTATCGGTCGGGAAACGGTTGATCGCCACCACGCAGGGGAGCTTATACACATTCTTGATATTGGAAACGTGACGCAACAAGTTGGGGATGCCGCGCTCCAGCGCGCCGAGATCCTCGGTGGCAAGTTGCTTTTTGTCGAGGCCGCCGTGCATTTTCAACGCGCGGACGGTGCCGACGATCACCACCGCGTCGGGGACAAGCCCCGCCATACGGCACTTGATGTCGAGGAACTTCTCCGCGCCGAGGTCTGCGCCGAAGCCTGCCTCGGTAACGGTGTAGTCACCCATCTTGAGCGCCGTCTTTGTGGCAAGAACGGAGTTGCATCCGTGTGCAATATTTGCAAAAGGTCCGCCGTGAACAAAAGCGGGAGTGCCTTCGAGTGTCTGAACAAGGTTGGGTTTGAGAGCGTCTTTGAGAAGAGCCGTCATTGCGCCGACTGCCTTGAGGTCGCCTGCGGTTACGGGTTCGTCGTCGTAATTATAGCCTACAATGATTCTCGAAAGTCTTTCTTTAAGATCGTTGATGGAGCTTGCGAGACAGAAAACAGCCATGATCTCGCTTGCGACGGTGATATCGAAGCCGTCTTCACGGGGAACGCCGTTTACTCTGCCGCCGAGACCGTCGATAACGTTACGGAGCTGACGGTCATTCATGTCTACGCAGCGTCTCCAAGTGATCCTCTTGGGGTCGATGCGGAGAGCATTGCCCTGCTGGATATGATTGTCGAGCATGGCTGCAAGAAGGTTGTTTGCCGCGCCGATAGCGTGGAAGTCGCCGGTAAAATGGAGGTTGATGTCTTCCATCGGAACGACCTGCGAATATCCGCCGCCGGCTGCTCCGCCCTTAAC
>CALDHV010000003.1 GCA_937902305.1 uncultured Clostridia bacterium | reverse complement strand
ACATCGACTTGCCGATATTGTAGATCTCGAAATCCGCCGCGCCCGTCACCGGTGCGTAGCTGTCGATCTTTTCGACCTGCACGTCATCAACATAGACATAAGCCAAATCTTTATGCCGAATGTTATGCAGCTTCTCAAATGCCAGTTCTTCGGGGCTTAATGCGTTATTAGTTCCGCCGTCGTACTTATCGGAGAAGCCGCCGCCGATGGTCAGATAACGATCGGCGGTAGGAGCGGCGGAGGAAAAGGTGATCGTGGTCCATTCGCCCGCCGTCAAGTAGAAGCCGATGTCCTCGAGGGTGCCGTTCTGATCGACCAGCTTGCTTGCGTCATCCGCGTCGATCAGACCGACGGAATCAATGTTGCCTGCCCACACGGCATTCGTTTTGTCTTTCGCAACCGTGCCGACGCGCGGATAGAAGGTATCCGTGACCGTAGAATAGACCCGCATCGTGATCTTGTAGCCGGTATTTTTCTCCGTCGTGATCAAACCGCCGTTATAATCAACGACCCAGCGGGCATAGGACTTACGGTAGTCCTCGTTCATCTTCCATTTCAGCGTCTTATTGCCGGATGCCTGTTCGTCCGGGTCATTGACAACACCGTACTTAGTAACGGATCCGTTGCCCAGGACAGAAGCGTCGGAAAGGGTCTGGAAATCCTGCAAGATCGGTACTCGCTTGTTGTAATAGGTCACCTCGCCACCGGGTGCGGTAGTCGGCGCGGCATTTGTGAAGGCGGCGTCGGTGTACCATTCGTTTGCATCGTATTTCCAGCCGAAATCGCTGTAGGTCACGGTCGGGAACAGGATCTGACCGCCGTTTTTCACGTACATCTGATTGGTGCAGGTGCCGCTCGTATCCGCCGCGAAATGGACAAGGCTCCATTCGCCGGTCTTCAACGACAGGTTGGCGTAATAGGTCGTGTTCGCCTCCGGCACGACTGTCGGCGCTTGCGTGCTGTAGGTTTCATCGGTGCACCAGTTAAGGAAATCATTCGCCATGCGTACCGACGCACCGGGCAGGATCATCGAGTGGTTGGCGACAAACTGACGCGTGGCGGTATCATCGCTGTCCTTCAGCGTAATGGTGGTCACATCGCTCGCGGACTTAACATAGGAGATCTCGATGTCATCGACGAGGATGGTGTCGCCATCTGTGGTGCCGTCCTTACCGGGGAGCACGAAGATGCTGAACGCATCGGCGTTATTAGCCTTGAGCACGCCGGTGACCTGTTGCCAACCGCCGTCAGTCGCCGCACCGATGGTGTGGACGAACGATTGACCGTTGAGCCCGGATGTCGTTGTTTTGTTACTCCAGTTCTGGCTGGCGATCACCGCACCGACGCGGACGCTTTGGGTCAGATTTACGGCTTTGACCCGGAAGGAGATCTGGTAATAACTATTTTTCACTGCTTTCGCGCCATTTTGCGTAAGCTTGTCGCTACCGGAATCGTAGATGTGATCCGCGCTATCAGCAAAGATGCGGAAAGCCGAGACGACTTGGGTCTCATCGGAAACAGGCTCCAAGTTCATCTGCATCGCGATGTTACCGGTTTCGCCGTCAACTGCGGCCGGGACGCAATAGCGGTTGTTACTGCCTTTTCCGCCTCTGTCACCGGCGGCATCAGACGTAGCATAGGATACTGGATTTTGTTTATCATCAGTGACCTGACCGTTTTTGTCATAGATCTTTAAGCCGTTCTCGCCGTCCTCAAAGCCGGTTTCGAGCACCTTGGTCACATTATCGGTCCACTGTGCATAGTAGGTGGTGTCCTCCTCCGGCGCGATGGAGGTATCGGCAATTTCGCCGCCCTCCTGCGTAGACCAGCCGGCGAAAGTCCAGCCCTTCTTGTTGCTCACGGTCGGCACGGATACCGACACCGGCAACGCCATGCCCTTGAAGAGACCCGTATTCGTGCCCACTTGTTGAGCGCCATTCATATAGGTGACATCGACCTTATTTTCCGGCACGACGAGATGCACCTCGACCCAGTCGATCCACAGCTCTTTGGAGGTGGTATCGGTGTCTGTTTCGGTCGCCTCATCAAATATGATGTTAATGTTTTGCGCAGAGCCGGCGTGCACCATCAAGCTGGCGGTCCGCCACGGGTCAGCGGAACTATAGGTGCCTTTGGGAATATCGAAATATGCGTTTGCCGTATAGGGAAGATTTTGTTTCGTAGATATATTAGTTCCGCGAAGATCATTTTGCGTGACCAATCCAACGCCCAGGCGCATATTCACCGGGATGGAAATCGGCTTATAGCGGATTTGGATATAGTAATCGAAACCCGCAACCGTCTTTGCAAACGCCGTAGACAGTCGATCGTTATAGTTTTCGTCGCTATCGGCAAATACGCGATAATCGGCACTGCGGAAATTAGCGGTACCGTCTTTGCCGGCACGATACAGCCGCATATACCCGCCGTCACCGGTATGGACAGTCGCGCGGTAGGAAATGTTGCCGCTGGTGTTGTAACTATCATCACCGGTGTTACCGGTAGATGCAATGTAATTGCCCTTGCCATACGCCGTCAAAGTCGTATAATCGTGCTTCATATACAGCGTATTGGACGGGGTATAGGTGCGCTGGATGTGATAGGTCGCGGTGCCCGCGCAGACAGACGGCATAGGCTCGCCGTCCTCATCCAGCCAGCCGGATGTATCCGTCGCATCATATCCGATTTTGGTCAGCGGCACCGGGTTGGTACCGAGCGCCTCGCGCAGGACATAGGTACGGGTCAGCAGGGTATCGTCGCCCGCCTTGAAGGTGACGGTATTGAGCATACTGTCATCTGCCAGGTAGCACACCTCAACATAGTCGATAATGAGATGCAGACCTGCGGTGTGGTTTGCGTCGCTCACATCGTCCAGCATGATGTGGAAGCCGGAATTATCCGCCGAGGCAGTCACCACAAAGGAAACGTACTGCCAGTCGGTATCCACACGCCCGGCGGGGATATACTCCTTGCTCCAGGAAGCATCGTCACGCGTGGCAAAATTGTCGGAATTGTAAGTGCTCTGATAGTTAAAGCCCGCGATGGATGCCCACAGCATCATATCGGTCGGCACATAGAGCGCCTTATATCTCATACGGTACAGATACTTGTTGCCGTTTTTTGTACGGCAGGAGTCGTTATTGTTGTAATTAAGACCGGTCTGTAGCGTATAATTTGTATCATCGGAGAACACACGGAAACCGCCGGAGATGGGGTAACTCGAGCTGTCATCCGCAGTTAGGTTGATCTCCATCGCTCCGTCATTGACGACAAAGCCACGGTTTTCAGAACTGTTCGAGGAAGCGTATACTCCGTTGGTGCCCTTATTCTTCGTGAAAGCCGTGCTGTTAAAGTCGTGGCGCAACGACACCGCCGGAGCCCATTGCGGGCGATAGGTGACGGCATCGGCTAACGGGGCTTTATCGGTCATCGGATTGCCGTCAGTATCAACCCAGTTACAGAAGGTGTAATTCGCTTTGGTCGGAGCGATGCTCGGTGCCGGGAACGGATACCCCTTGTACGCGGTTTTGGTCGCCAGCGTTTGCGTACCGTCGTCATTCTGATAAGTGACCGTGACCTTATTTTCCGGCACGACCACATACACCTCGACATAGTCGATCCAAACCTCGGCGGCGCCGGAGGAACGCTCACCGACCGCATCGTCAAACACCAAATTAAAGCGCGCGACCTCTCCCTCCGGGGCATGCAACATCAGTGCGGCAGTTTGCCAATCGGAATCGGTATGATCCTTAGGGATAATAAGGTGTTCGCTTTGCGTTTGGTTGGTCGTAACACTCGAGCCCATATTGAATACCCAGCTATTATCACCCAGCGTCACGTACAGCGCCATATCAACCGGCGTTTTGATCGCTCTATAATGCAAGCGGATATAGTAATCCATTTCTTGCCCGATGGCCTTGTTATCGTTTTTCCCGGCGGCACTATACCGGAAATTAGCGGCATTCTGAGGAGCAATACCAAATGCCGCGCTCAAAAAGTTATTCCCGTCCGTGCCGTCACGGAACATACGCATATAACCGGGGTCTGTAACGACGATAGCACGGTTTGCAGTAGGCGTTCTTTTTCCTCCTGATGAAGTACTGGCCTCTGTTGTATCAGCACTCCCCGTGGGATAAGTGGCATCATTATATGATTGCATAACGTGGTCTTTATTTTCATACTCGCCGCGCAGATTGTTATATATGGTCGCTTCTGTAAAATCATGCCGCATATACAGCGTGTTTTCGGACGGGGTATAGCCGGCGACATAATAGGTCGTAGCCGTATCCGGGCAAAGGCTCGGCATCGGAGCGCCGTTCTCATCGACCCAGCCGGTAAGATCGTAGCTCGGCTTATTGACCCCGTCGAACGGATGGGAGCTCATTTCCTCCCCCGCCACGAAAGTACGAGTGCCAAGGGGCGTCGTACCGTCCTCATCCATAAATGCAATGGTGGTCGTATGGTCGTCTGTCAAATCAGCGAGATAGAAAATCTCGATCTTGTCGATCTGGAGCTCGGCGACCGCCGTGCCCTTGTCGTTGTTGACATCGTCATAGACAAAGTGAATGCCGTTTGCGGCGGCGGCAGTCAGCACAAAGGTCGCCGTCTGCCACTCGGTATCGACACGCCCGGCACGGATGATCTCGACATCGGAGATATCGCCGCTCGTCGGGAATGTGGAATTGGTTGCCCATGAATAACTATCAAATGCCATACACAAGCGCATATCGACCGGGGTCTTGGTCGCCTTATACCGCACCTTTGCCATATAAGTCTTGCCGGATACAACTTCGCTTTTTACAGACAGTGTTGTTTCGCTGCCAATAGGATTATATTCCGAATAAAAACGGAAGGCAGCGGTAATGGCATTGGAATCCCCCTTGGCGCGATTGGACAAAGTTACATAACCGTCCTCAAAGGTGCCAAAGCGCATATCGGTATCGAAAATCTGTCCGCTTTGGGCATTAGTGGTACAGCTCGTATCACTCGACCATGATGTGGTGGGATATTGCCCGTTCCCGTTTTTATAGAAAGCAGTAGAACTGAAATTATGCTCTGCGATCGGAGCCGGTCGCCATTTGCCATAGTAGGTAGCATCCGCCGCCGGAGCAGTGGCGGGAGCCGGCGTGGTCAGTTCACTGTCGGCAAACCATTGCGCACGGTAATAGTCTTTTTTAACGGATGCTAATGCTTCCTCCAGCGGCTGACCCTCACAGCTAAGCGCCGTCGTGATCGTACCGTCAATATATGCCGTGATGGTATGGGGATTCAGCGGCGTTAACGTGATCTTGCCGATGTAGATGGTCGTACCCGTACGCTTTGAGCTGGCAAGGCTTGTGTTGGTCGGATACATACCAAAATATGCGCCATTTGACTGCGTCGTTTTGACATAAGCGGTCGCCGTCACCCAGTCATCCGTTGTGGCGGAGACACTGGCAAGTTTGAAGCGGCGTTCGCCCTCATTAATGGGGCTTGTTGAATCGCCCATCAATGTCTTGGCCTTAGCATCTTTTATATTTCCCAAACCCGTTGCAAACCAAAGATCGCTTGGGCAGCTACACGCCTCCACTTTGTAAGTTACACAAACCTGATAAAATGTATTGCCATGAACATACATAGTTTGCGAAGTGCTTCTACCATTATACGTGGTGCCGCTGTTATTCGGAACACTGAATAATGAATAGTTACCGTCACTAGCGGTATACCCATCGACATAGGACATCTTCATCGAATGGGTACCCTCATATTTCACCGCATCTGTAAGAACAGCCCCATGGTTATTGGAATTAGTGTCTATACCATTGCCATTCACCGTTGTTCCATAATAAGAAGTACCATAAGTATTATAAAACGTCTGATCAAATGTGTAGGTGAACGCTCTCTTAGCCGTATCCTGATCTACCGCACCGACACCGAACATACCGGTAAATACGGTGCAGGACAGCAACATCGCCACGGATGCCACTATGGACAGGGCTCTCTTTGCAAAGGATCGAACTTTCATTTGCTGTTTTCCTCCTTATCGAGCCGCCCTTTCGGGTAGCCCTTTGATTTCGGTCGGGCGGGGAGCTTATACCCGCTTCTTCGACCGGCTTGGCACGACCCGTGCCGTGGTCTGTCCGGCGTTGTGTTTGTGCAAACATCCAGTCTCGTTCGCCGATCTTGAATATCCGCTGTACGAATATTTCCGAGAAGGATGGAAAAATGAAGGTTGCTATTGGCGTTGCACGCCGTGAGGGCGATCGTGGATCGCCCGGATTGGTTTTGCGCCATCTTTTGCGCACGGGCGAGCGATGCTCGCCCCTACGCAGGTTGATCGTCGGGAC
>CALDHV010000002.1 GCA_937902305.1 uncultured Clostridia bacterium | reverse complement strand
CCGGTGCTGTGCGAGTATTGCCTGCCCTTTGCCCGGGTCGGCGGTCGCTTTATCGCGCTTAAGGGCCCCGGTGCGGAGGATGAGCGCGCCGGGGCGGGCAAAGCAGTGTCCGTCTTGGGCGGCGAATGGGGCAAAACCACCCGGCTGGTATTTCCCGCCGACCCGCCGGAGGGGGTCGAACCGATGGAGCGGCACCTTATCGAGGTGCGCAAGGTTCGTCCTACCCCGCCGAAATACCCTCGCCCTTCCGCAAAAATGGCAAAACAACCGTTATGATGTCTTTTCCCGACAACCGATTTTGACAGCCTTTTCGTTTTTTCCGTGCTACGATGGATTTGGCGGCGCGGATGGCGAAAAGGCTTTTTCGTCCCCCGCCGGATGTTTCACGTGAAACAGTGCCGGGCGCGCTTTGCCGATGTTTCACGTGAAACAAAAATGCAAAGGAGGATGGACGATGACAAAGAAAAAAGAGCGGCGGCGTTATACCGCCCGTGGACAAGTTTGGATGGTACCCACCGGGGACATCCGTCCCAATCCCGCCCAGCCGCGGCGGGATTTCCCGCTGGAGGGGCTGGTGGAGCTGGCGCAGAGCATCAGCGAAAACGGCATCCTGCAACCGCTGACGGTTTCTATGGAAACCGGGGTGCCGGTATTGATCGCCGGAGAGCGGCGACTGCGCGCCGCGCGAATTGCGGGGCTAAGGGAAGTGCCGTGCGTCGAGGTCAGCGTGCCCGACCGTCAGCGCCACGTGCTGACGCTGGTTGAAAACCTGCAGCGGGAGGATATGAACTGCTTTGAGGTGGCGGACGGCATCCGCCAGCTCATCCAGAATTACGAGCTGACGCAGTGCGAGGCGGCACAGCAGTTGGGCTATTCGCAGTCGGCGGTGGCAAATAAGCTCCGCTTGCTCCGCTTGCCGGAGGAATTGCGCGGACGGTTGGTTTCCGGCGGACTGACCGAGCGTCATGCCCGCGCCTTACTGCGGCTGGAGGACTACCGCTTGCAGGAAATGGCGCTGTCGCGGATGATCGACGAGCATTTGACGGTCGCGCAGGCGGAGAGGCTGGTGGACGACCTGTTGACGGGACGTATCAAGCGCCGCCAGACCAAGCCGCTGGTGCGGGATGTGCGGGTGTTCTTCAATACGGTCAATCACGCGCTGGATATTATGCGCAAGGGCGGTATTCCTGCCGAATCCCGCCGTCGCGAGGACGGCGAGTATATCGAATATGTCGTACGCATTCCGAAAACCCCGGCGATGGTCGGTATCGACGAGAAATAGCTGGGAGCAAGCGTTTTCAATTTTCAGAAAAGGCGACAATGCGTTTCTGCGTAACCGGTATACCGTACCTGTAGTACCGTGAAACATTTAAAACTTTACAGCGCAGTTCGTAGGGTTTGGCGTCCTCGACAAACCGTTTCGTTGCGGTATGCTTGCGGTGCGTCAAGGATGCCGCACCCTACAAAAACATATTAGATGAAATTTAAAGTGTTACACGGTACTACGGAGGGCGGTTTTGGCTTGTGTTGCGGGACGCCGAGGATGTCTCACCTACACGTCACGGTTTCAGCGCGACGGAGGCGATGAATTGCTATGCGACGATCATCCGATTTTTATGGATCATTTTCCGATGTCGCTTGCGTTTCCGCATTTCGTGTGGTATACTAAAGCGGTCGGATCATCGGGAAGCAGGGGAAGCACCTGCGCGAGCCCGTCGCCGTGATTTGCTTATGCCGCGTTCTCTGCTCCCGCCGCCGGGAGTGATGCCATTGGAAACGCTGTTTCCGAGAAGGTTGTGGGCGCGGTGCGATCAGCCGGAAGACCGGATCCGACCGGGAAGATCCGCTCTTTTGAGCCGGTTGCGAGCGCCGACCGTGCGATCTCCAATAAAAATAAGGAGAGCAAGGCTATGACAAAGACAAAAACGGGTAGATCCGTTCTTGCTGGTCTGCTGAACGCGGTACTGACGGCGGCATTGGTACTGACACTGGCGGCTTGCGGGAACACAAACGCGCCCGAAGCGACACTGAGCGGCGCGAGCGAGGTCGGCACGGGACAGACGGCATTTACGCTGGAGGTGACCGACGGCGACGGAAAAACGACGGTGATGACTGTCCGCACGGACGAAAAAACCGTGGGCGACGCGCTCGGCAAGGAGAAGCTCATCACCTGGGCAGACGGCGCATTCGGGAAATACATCAAATCCGTGTTGGGAACGACGGCGGATTATGATGCGGACGGGACATATTGGGCGTTTTATGTGGACGGCGTGTACGCGATGACAGGCGTTGATGCCACCGCCATCACCCCCGGCGCGACGTATCAACTGAAAATCGAGAAATAATTCTCAAAAAACAAGCCCCACAGTATAACCTATAACGGATTATACTGTGGGTATATTTATGCGCGCAAGTTGCCCCCTACTCGGTGAGTTTGCCGTCGCGGATATGCAGGCGTCGGGGGCAGGAGGCACCGATCAGCGGGTCGTGCGTGATGAGTAACACCGTATGCCCCGCCTCGTGCCAGCCTCGCAACAGTGCCATAACCTCCTGTCCGGCGGCGGTATCGAGGTTGCCGGTCGGCTCGTCGGCGAGCAGCACCTCCGGCTGACCTGCCAGCGCCCGCGCCACGGCGACCCGTTGCTGTTGCCCGCCGGAAAGCTGGCGGGGATAATGGTCTGCCCGATCGGTCAGTCCGACCTGCCGCAGACACTCTGCCGCCTGCCGCCGCCGTTCCGACCGCGCGATGCCCCGATAGGTCAGCGGCAATTCGACGTTTTCCAGTGCCGTGAGCTGTGGCAGTAAGTGAAACTGCTGAAAAACAAACCCGATCTGCCGATTGCGCGCGTCGGAAAGCTCCCGGTCGCTCATACAGGCGACCGACCGTCCCGCCAGCCGGTATTCCCCGGCGGTCGGGCGGTCAAGACAGCCGAGAATGTGCAACAGGGTCGATTTTCCCGAGCCGGAGCGCCCGAGGATCGCCACCATTTCGCCCGCTTCCACCGTCAGCTCCACATTTTGCAGGGCGACGACCCCGTTTTCGCCGCCGTATTGCTTGCCGATATGCTCCAATTCAATTAACGCCATAAAAAAGCCCCCTTCATCCGATTTATTATGCCGCGACCGGAAGCGAAAAGCCGCGGAAACCGCTGGCAATGCCGCACACGCGGCATATTCCCGAAAGTTTTTTCTGTCCTTTTTTGTGCAAATTATCCACCATTTCACGCTAATTTTTTCTAAAAATCTGGCGTCGGACAGTAGAAAAAAGGAAAAGAATGTGTTATACTATATTTACATCGCACGGGCGCGAAAATACCGAACGGATGGGGATAGAATTATGGAAATCATCAGCAGTGAAAATGTATTTGCACGGGATCGCAGTACGGCTCCTTTGCGGCTCATCGCTATGAACGGTACGCAGGAGCTGGGAGACAAGATCGAACAGCACATCCGGAACTGGCGTCGGCGCTGTGGTCTGGAGGAGGACGACATCCGCATTGAGGTGGATTGTCCGCGCTTTTCCTCCGGCGATGGCAAGGGACTGATCAAATCCTCGGTGCGCGGCGCCGATCTGTACATATTGGTCGATGTCGGCAACTACAACTGCAAGTACAAGATGTACGGCTTTGAAAACGCGATGTCCCCGGATGACCACTATCAGGATCTCAAGCGCATTATCCAGGCCGCCAGCGGCAAGGCGGCGCGCATCAATGTTATTATGCCCAATCTGTACGGCGGTCGTCAGCACCGTCGCGCCTACCGTGAAAGCCTCGACTGCGCCGTCGCCTTGCAGGAATTGCAGGCGATGGGGGTCGATAATATCGTCACCTTCGACGCGCACGACCCGCGCGTGTGCAACGCCGTGCCGCTGATGGGGCTGGACAACCTCATCCCCGCTTATCAGGTGCTCAAGGCGCTGTTCCGCTCGGTGGATGACCTGCAAGCCGACCGCGACCATCTGATGGTCGTCAGCCCCGACGAGGGCGCGATGAACCGCAATATGTACTATGCGGTCAATCTGGGCGTCGAGCTGGGTATGTTCTACAAGCGCCGCGACTACTCCCGCGTCGTCAACGGCCGCAACCCCATCGTCGCGCACGAGTATCTCGGCAATGCGGTGGAGGGCAAGGACGTTTTCATCGCGGACGACATCATTGCCTCCGGCGAGTCGATGCTCGATATTGCCTATGAGCTGAAAAAGCGCAAGGCGCGCCGCATTTTCGCCTATTCCACCTTTGCCATCTTCACCGCCGGACTGGAAAAGTTTGATAAAGCGGTCGAGGAAGGGGTCGTGGACGCGGTATTCGGCACCAACCTGACCTACCGCCGTCCGGAGCTTGCCGAGCGGGCGTGGTTCCACGAGGTCGAGTGCGCGAAATACATCGCCTATTACATCGCGGCTCTGCATCAGGATGTCTCGATCAGCACGCTGATCGACTCCCACGATAAGATCCAGCAATTGCTTGCCAAATACGGCAAATAAGACGTTAGACGCTAGACGTTAGACGCTAGACGAGGAGGGTTTTGGTTTCTGCGTAGCCGGGGGCTTGTGCGTATGTCGGGGCTGTGACGTAGGGAACGGTCTTGACCGTTCCGCCGCCAAAGGTTTGCTCAAATGAAAACGGGAGGGGCAAGCCCCTCCCCTACAGGGCGATTTCTGCGCATCGAAAGTGGATACCCTCCCGTTTCAATGGACACACATAAAAGACCCGCTGTCACAGGACAGCGGGTCTTTTGGTTGTGACAATGATCAGAAATTATCTTCGCTGATCTCGAAATACGCTTGCGGGTGAGCGCAAACGGGGCATACGAGCGGCGCCTTAGTGCCGACGACGATGTGTCCGCAGTTGCGACATTCCCACACCTTGACCTCGCTCTTTTCAAATACAGCGGCGGTCTCGACATTGTTCAGCAGGGCGCGATACCGCTCCTCGTGATGCTTTTCGATCGCGGCGACCATACGGAACTTTTTCGCCAGCGCGGTGAAGCCCTCCTCCTCCGCGGTCTTGGCGAAGCTCTCGTACATATCCGTCCACTCAAAGTTTTCGCCGTCTGCGGCGGCATTCAGGTTGGCGGCGGTGTCGCCGATGCCATCCAGCTCCTTGAACCACATTTTGGCGTGTTCCTTTTCGTTATCGGCGGTCTTGAGGAACAGCGCGGAGATCTGCTCATAGCCTTCCTTTTTGGCGACCGATGCGAAATAGGTGTACTTGTTGCGTGCCTGGCTCTCCCCGGCGAACGCATCCCGCAGATTTTGCTCGGTTTTGGTACCGGCGTATTTGTTTGCCATAGTTTATCCCTCCAAAATATTGATTGTTTTTGTGGTGCCTGACTTATTTTTCCACCAAATTGTTGCGGATATACTCCGCGCTGATGCGCACGCTGTCCATCGGATCGCCGGTGGAATACACCTCATCCTCAACGACGAAATATTTGACGCCGGTTTCCTCGCCGACCTTGATGATGTCGGGGAAGTTGAGGTTGCCGCTACCGATCTCGATGCGTTGCGGGCCGTGGAACTCGTTGCCGTTCTGATCCTTGAACGGGTAATTGAACTCCGCCTGCACATCCTTGAGGTGGACGATATTGACGCGGTTTTTGAGCTTTTTCATCAGGTCGCGCACGCTGACACCGGCGAGATGCGCCCACGCGGTATCGAGGTTGAAGCGGGTATTCACCGGGTCAAAGCCCTCGACCAGGTAGTCGAACTGGGTCTTGCCCTCGTATTTCTTGAAATCATTGCTGAACTCATAGGAGTGATGGTGATAGGACAGCACAAAGCCTTCCTTGGCATACTCCGCGGCGAGGGCATTAAACTGCTCGATGAAGCGCTTGACACCCTCGAGGTCGTTGCAGCCGTAGCCGCCGATGCCGATCTCGTCGGTGCCGAGGATGCGGTGATAGCGGATCGTGCCGGGAATGTCGTTGGCGATGCGACCCCAATCGTAGTGGGTGCCGACGATCTTGATGCCGCATTCGTCGGCATACTGTCTGAACAGCTCCGGCTCCATATAGGAGTAGGTGCCCGCCGTCTGCGCCTGCGTGTAGCCGCACTTCTGCATCCATTTGAATGCGTTGAGGGTGCTTTCCGCGGTGGTGAACTCCTTACCGATCGACCAAAGCTGTAAACCGAACTCTTTCATAAAAATACCTCCTTATATTTGGTAGTACCACCAATCTATCACAACCCTCCGTAAAAATCAAGGACAAATCGTGCTGTTTTTGCGGACAAAATCCTGCTTTTTGTGAATAGATACGGCATTTTTGCCCGGTGCGGATAAAAACGCAAAAAATTAAAAAAAGCACTTGACAAAGCGAAAAAGGGCTGATATAATAAGCCTCGTCAAATCAAGCAGAGCGTTTGCCCGCTCTCACCCCCGGATCTCGTTCCCAAGGGTTGATATTGGATGCTTCTTCCCGCGCAAAGGTGCGGGCGGATGTTTTTGCGGGCAGCGTGACTGTCCGCATTTTTGTTTTTCCGGAGAAGATGGAGGTGTTTTCTCATAGCCAAGAAAGAATTGCAGGTCAATGAGCAGATCCGCGACAGCGAACTGCGGGTCATCGGCGCAGACGGGGCACAGCTCGGCATTATGTCGGCAAAGGAGGCCCAAAATCTGGCGGATGACGCGGGTCTTGATTTGGTCAAGATCGCTCCCGCCGCAGTACCGCCGGTATGCCGGATTATGGATTTCGGCAAATACCGCTTCGAGCAAGCCAAGAAAGAAAAAGAGGCACGCAAAAACCAGCACATCGTCGAAACGAAAGAGGTGCGGCTGGGCCTCAATATCGACATCGGTGATTTCAACACCAAGGTCAACCAGGCGACCAAGTTCATCCAGCACGGCGACAAGCTCAAGGTCAGCATCCGCTTCCGCGGGCGCGAAATGGCGCACCCGGAGCTGGGTCTGGAGCCGATGAACCGCTTTGCCGCGGCGCTGGAGGAGATCGCCGTCGTTGACAAGCCCGCGAAGATGGAGGGGCGCAATATGCTGATGTTCCTTTCCCCGAAGGCGGGCAAATAACATTCGTTGCGTACGGGGATTTTCCCCGATTACACAAATACCGATCAAGGAGGACATTCAATATGCCTAAAATTAAAACGCACAGCGGTGCAAAAAAGCGCTTTAAGCTGAGCAAGACCGGCAAGGCCATTCGCGGTCACGCCTACAAATCTCACATTCTCAACAAAAAGACTACCAAACGCAAGAGAAATCTGCGCAAGACGGTTTCGGCGGATAAGACCAATCTCGCCGCGATCAAGCGTATGATCCCGTACAAATAATCGAAAGTTGAGAAACGGAGGGTAATAAAATGGCTCGTATCAAAGGCGCGATGATGACGCGCAAAAGACGTAAGAAAGTATTGAAGCTCGCCAAGGGCTACTATGGTGCTAAATCCAAGCTGTTCAAGACCGCGAAAGAAGCGGTGATGAAATCCGGTCAGTATGCGTATATCGGCCGCAAACAGCGCAAGCGTGATTTCCGCCGTCTGTGGATCGCCCGCATCAACGCGGCGGCTAAGGCGAACGGGATGAACTATTCCACCCTGATGAACGGTCTGAAGAAAGCCGGCGTCACGCTCAACCGCAAGATGCTCGCTGAGCTGGCGGTTTCCGACGCGGCGGCATTCACCGCCCTGACGGAAAAGGCAAAGGAAGCCCTGAAATAAAAAGATAGGATTGCGTCTGCCGGTATCGGCGGACGCAATTTTACTTATGCCACAACGAAAGGGAGCGTATCGTATGACGGTGACGAGCAAGGAAAACGCGGCAGTCAAGGACTGGCGCGCGCTGTGTCGCGATGCCAAAAAACGGCGGCAGGAGGGTCGCTTTGCGCTGGAGGGCGCCCGGCTGTGCGGGGACGCGCTGGCATCGGGGCTTGCCCCGGTGACGGTGCTGTATACCGCCGAGGCGCGGGCGACCTATGCCACGGTCGCCGAGCCGCTCATCGCCGCGGCAAAGCAGGCGGTGGAAATCACCCCGTCGCTGGCGGCGTATATGGCGGATACCGCTCATCCGCAGGGCTTGTTTTGCACAATAAAAAAACTTGACATTTTAATAGGATTGGATAAAATAGATAGCATGGGGCAATATGTGGCATTGGAAGATATTCAAGACCCCGGAAACCTTGGTACGGTGATCCGCACGGCGGAGGCGCTCGGACTGTCCGGGCTGATCTTGTCGGACGGATGCTGTGATCTGTATAACCCCAAGGTGTTGCGTGGCAGTATGGGCGGCGTGTTCCGCCTGCCGATCCTCCGCGTCCCCTCCCTGCCGGAGGCGATCCGCACTCTGCAGGAGCGCGGGATGACCGCCTATGCTTGCGTCGTTGACCCGACTGCCACACCGGTGCATACCGCCGGAATGGGAGCCGGGGCGCTGTGCGTCATCGGCAATGAGGGCAACGGTCTGACCGAGGCGACCGTAGCGGCGTGTGCCGCGCGGGTGACGATCCGGATGAAGGGTCGCGCCGAGTCGCTGAATGCTTCGATGGCGGCGGGGATCGTAATGTGGGAGATGGTGCGTTGACGGGAGGCGGACGGAATGGATAGCCGCGTTTTCTGGATATGGCTTGCGCAGGCGCTCGGCCCGGGAAATCGGGCGACGGGTACATTGCTGGCGCACTTTCCCGATGCTGCGGCGATCTACGACGCCAAGCCGGAGGCGCTGGCCGCGGCGGGTATCCCCGAGACCGCGTGTCGCAAGCTGCGGGATCATTCCCTGCAGTCGGCACAGGCGATCCTCAACGCGACGTTGGTTGCCGGCGACTGGATACTGACACCGGAGGATGTGCTGTATCCCGGCGGTTTGCGGCGGCTGGAGGATCTGCCGCCGGTGCTGTATTGCCGTGGTATTTTTCCGGATGTGGATTCGACCCCCGCGCTTGCCGTGGTGGGTACCCGCCATCCGACCGCCGAGGGACTTGCCGAGGCGTATGCGCTGTCCGCCGGACTGGCGGCGGCAGGGATGGTGGTGGTCAGCGGCGGCGCTTACGGCATCGACGCGGCGGCACACGCGGGCGCCTTGCGCGGCGGCGGGATCACCGTATCGGTGATGGCGTGCCCGCTGTCGGTCAATTACCCGGCGGAAAATGCCGCCCTGCGCGCGCAGATCGTGGAAAACGGCGGCGCGTTGGTGAGCGAATATCCGCCCGATCTGCCGTTTCATTGCTTGTTTCCGGTGCGCAACCGGCTGCTGGTCGGCTTGAGCCAGGGGGTATGCCTTGCGCAGACACCGTTGCGCAGTGGCGCGCGGATCACCGCGCGTCTGGCGCGGGAAAACGGGCGGGATGTTTATGCTCTGCCCGATACGCCGAGCGAGCATCATAACGACGGTGCTCACGCGGAGATACGCGGCGGTGCGACGCTGATCACCTGCGCGGCGGATATTATTGAGGAATATGAGGCGCTGTATCCCGGTATACTGGATCGGGAAGCGGCGCGACAGACCGAACGCGCGGTCAAGGGAGAGCCCCCGCCGGTGGCGGAGCCGGCAGGAAAGCGCAAGCCGACCCGCGCGGCAGAGCCCACACCGGCACCCGAGACCCCGCCGATGCCGGAAGCGCCGCGCGCGTTGCCGGAGGATGCGTCCGATACGCTGAAAGCGGTGTACGCGGCGCTGACCGACGAGCTTTGTCCCGTTGACCTGCTGGCGGAAAAAACCGGATTGCCGATACCGACCCTTCTGGTGGCGTTGACTGAGCTGGAAATGGGCGGCTATGCCACCAACAGCGCCGGACAGCAATATAGACGTTAGATGTTAGACGTTAGACGCTAGATGATAAGGGCTTTGGTTTGCGCGTGTTGCGGAATACTGTGCCGTAGGGTGCGGCGTCTTCGACGCACCGCGCAAGGCGCACCAAATAAATGCAAGACTGTGATTTTGAAACTATTTAGGAAAGGATGAACCCAATGTCGAAATTGGTCATCATGGAGTCCCCGTCCAAGGCAAAAACCGTCAAGAAATATTTAGGAAGTGATTATGAGGTCGTGGCATCGCTCGGGCATATCCGCGATCTGCCCAAGACGCTGCTCGGCGTGGATATTGAGCATCAGTTCAAGCCCCACTATGTGGATATTCCCGGAAAAAGCGCGCTCATTCGCGATCTGCGTGCCGCCGCCGCCAAAAGCAGTCAGGTCTTTCTGGCGACCGACCCCGACCGCGAGGGCGAGGCGATCGCGTGGCATCTGGCGCAGATGCTCAACCTGCCGCTGGATGAGAAAAACCGCGTCACCTTCAACGAGATCACCAAAACCGGCGTTGTCGCCGGTATGGCGAAGCCGCGGGTGCTGGATATGAACCTGGTCAACGCCCAGCAGGCGCGCCGGGTGCTGGATCGCATCGTCGGCTATCAGCTCAGCCCGTTTTTGTGGAAAAAGGTGCGCAAGGGTCTGTCCGCCGGTCGTGTGCAGTCCGCCACGGTCAGTCTGGTCGTGGAGCGGGAGCGGGAGATCCGCGCCTTTGTCAGCGAGGAATACTGGACGCTGGACGCGTCGCTGTCCCTTGCCCCGAACGGCAAGACCTTCCCCGCGCGGTTTTACGGCATCGGCGGCAAGAAAACGAAGATCTCCGACAAGGCGCAGGCGGATGAGCTGTTAGCCAAGATCCGGGCAGAGCAGTTTGTCACGCAGACGGTCAAGACCGGCGTACGCAAGGTCGCACCCGCGCCGCCTTTCACCACCTCCACGATGCAGCAGGAGGCAAACCGCAAGCTCAACTTCCCGTCCGGCAGGACGATGAAGACAGCGCAGGAATTGTATGAGGGCGTGGACGTTGCCGGTATCGGCGCGACCGGTCTGATCACCTATATGCGTACCGACTCTCTGCGCATCTCGGAGGAGGCGCGTGCCGCCGGCAACGCCTATATCCGGGAGACCTACGGGGAGCAGTATTTGCCGCCGAAGGCGCGGTATTACAAGACCAAGAGCGGCGCGCAGGATGCACACGAGGCGATCCGTCCGACCATCCCGTCACTGACACCGGAGCAGGTCAAGGGGTCGCTGACCGCCGACCAATACCGGCTGTACAAGCTCATTTGGGAGCGCTTCACCGCCAGCCTGATGGCGGACGAGGTGCAGAACACCTGCCAGGTGGATATTGCCGCCGGCAAGTATCTCTTTAAGGCATCCGGCTACAATGTGCAGTTTGACGGCTTCACCGTGCTGTATGTCGAGGGACGCGACGAGGCGGACGAGGCGAATAAGCCCCTGCCGGTACTGCACGAGGGCGATCCGCTCCATTGCCGCAAGCTGACCGGCAACCAGCATTTCACCCAGCCGCCCCTGCGGTATACCGAGGCGACCCTCATCAAGGCGATGGAGGAAAGCGGCATTGGCCGTCCGTCCACCTATGCCGCGACGGTCAGCACCATCCTGTCCCGCGAATATGTTGAGCGGGACGGCAAGAGCCTGTGTCCGACCTCGCTCGGTGAGGTCGTGACCGAGCTGATGGAAAATCAGTTCCCCGAGATCGTCGATTTGAAGTTCACCGCCAATATGGAGCAAGAGCTTGACGGCGTGGAGAACGGCAAGGCGGATTGGGTCGAAACGCTGGAGGAGTTCTACGGCGGCTTTGCCCGGACGCTCAAAAAAGCGGAGCAAAACCTCGAGCGGGTCAAGGTGCCGGAGGTGGAGACCAACGAGGTCTGCGAATTGTGCGGCCGCCGTATGGTTATTAAATCCAGCCGCTACGGTAAGTTCCTTGCCTGTCCCGGTTATCCCGATTGCCGGAATACCCGCCCGCTGTTGGAGGCGACGGCGGGTGTATGCCCGGATTGCGGCGGCTCCGTCGTTGCGCGCAAGAGCAAGCGCGGCAGAAAGTTTTACGGTTGCAGCAATTATCCCAAATGCGCGTTCGTGACCTGGAACGCCCCGACCAAGGAGGTCTGCCCGCAATGCGGCAAGACGCTGTTCCGCAAAAGCGGCAAGAGCGGCGCGCTGATCTGTATGGACGAAAAGTGCGGGTATAAAAAGTAACTGTCGGAAAGGGTGAGAGCGATATGGCGATCACGGTCATCGGCGCCGGTCTTGCCGGTTGTGAGGCGGCGTGGGCGGCGGCTTCAATGGGAGAGCCGGTCACTCTGCTCGAAATGAAGCCGGTGAAGTATTCGCCCGCGCATCACCACCCCGATTTTGCCGAGCTGGTCTGCTCCAATTCGCTCAAGGCACAGCGGCTCGAAAGTGCCGCCGGATTGCTGAAAGAGGAAATGGCGCGTATGGGCAGTCTGTGCGTGCCGATCGCGCGGCAGAATGCCGTTCCCGCCGGCGGGGCGCTGGCGGTGGATCGCGAGGCGTTTTCCGCGGCGGTCACTGCCGCCATCCGTTCTCACCCGCTCATCACGTTGCGTCGGGAGGAGGTTACGGTGTTGCCCGCGAGCGGTGTCACCGTCGTGGCGACCGGCCCGCTGACCGCGCAACCGCTTGCTGACCGCATTGCGGAAATGTGCGGCGGCAATCTGAGCTTTTACGATGCGGCGGCGCCGATCGTATCCGCCGACAGCGTGGATATGACCTCGGCATTCCGCGCCTCCCGCTATGACCGCGAGGAGAGCGGCGCGGGGGATTATATCAACTGCCCGCTGAATAAAGAAGAATACGAGGCGTTCCACGCCGCTCTGCTGACTGCCGAGCGCGCCCCTCTGCATACCTTTGATACGCCGACCGATCTGCCGGTGTATGAGGGCTGTATGCCGATCGAGGTGCTGGCGGGGCGCGGCACCGATGCCATCCGCTTCGGCCCGATGAAGCCGGTGGGTCTGCGCGACCCGCATACCGGGCATCGCCCGTGGGCGGTGGCACAGCTACGGGCGGAAAACGCCGCCGGAACGCTGTATAATCTGGTCGGATTTCAGACCAATCTCAAATACGGAGAGCAGAAACGGGTGTTCGGGATGATCCCGGCGCTCAAAAACGCGGAGTTTATGCGCTACGGCGTGATGCACCGCAACACCTTCCTCGACGCGCCGCGTCTGCTGGATGCCGCGTTCCGCTTCAAGGCGGAGCCGCGCTTGCTGTTTGCGGGGCAGATGACCGGCGTGGAGGGCTATATGGAGTCGGCGGCGTCCGGCATACTGGCGGGCATCAACGCCGTGCGTCAGGTGCGCGGGCAGGAGCCGCTGATCCTGCCGCGGGATACGATGATGGGGGCGCTGGCGGCGCACGTCGGCGACCCGAACGAGCAGTATCAGCCGATGGGTGCCAATTTCGGCATCCTGCCGCCGCTTGAAACGCATATCCGGGATAAAAAGCAACGGTACGCCGCTTTGTCCGAGCGGGCATTGCGGAGCCTACAGACCGTTTTGGAGTATAAAGGAGAGGACGCTTAATGAAGATCATCGTCGATGCCTATGGCGGAGATAACGCGCCGCTTGCCGTCCTAAAGGGCGCGGCGGCGGCGGTCGCGGCATACGGGCATACCGTCGTGCTGACCGGCAACGAGGCGGAGCTACGCCGCCTGATGGCGGAAAACGGCATCCCGTCCGACGGTATCGAATTAGTCGATGCGCCGGATGTCATTCAAATGGAGGATCATCCGAAAAGCATCCTGCGGGAGCATAAGGATTGCTCCATGGCAACGGGCTTGCGTATGCTTGCCGAGGGGCAGGGCGACGCTTTCGTCAGCGCGGGCAGTACCGGTGCTCTGCTGATGGGCGGCACCTTCATCGTTAAGCGCATCAAGGGGGTTTCCCGCCCGGCACTGGCACCGGTCGTGCCGACGCAGGGAGAGCCGCTTTTGTTGCTCGACAGCGGCGCCAATGCCGACTGCCGCCCCGAAATGCTGCTCCAGTTTGCCAAAATGGGCAGTATCTACGCCTCCCACGCATTCGGCAAGACCGTCCCGCGGGTCGGTCTGCTGAATATCGGCACGGAGGATACCAAGGGTGGCGAATTACAGCAGGCGGCATTCGCCCTGCTCCGGGAGAGCGGGCTTAATTTCGTCGGCAATATCGAGGCGCGCGATGTGCCTGCCGGTGTGGTGGATGTGCTGGTGGCGGACGGCTTTTCCGGCAATGTCCTGCTCAAAACGATGGAGGGCACGTCGGATATGCTGCTCAAGAGCATCAAGGCGGCGTTCACCTCCTCCCTGCGGGCGAAGCTCGGCGCACTGCTCGTATTGCCGGCGGTCAAGGGGCTGAAAAAGAAGATGTCCACCTCGGAATACGGCGGCGCGGTGCTGCTCGGCGTGCAGAAGCCGGTCATCAAGGCGCACGGCAACGCGGATGAAAAGGCGATCGCCAGCGCCATCCGGGTCGCGGCGGAGTGTGCCGCAGCAGAGGTGCCGGCGCAGATCGCCGCCGCCGTCGCCGCAACCGCGGAGGAAGCGGAATGAGGGTGCTGGAGGTCATACGGCGGCTGTTTGCCGGCAAATATGCCTGTGACCCCGCCGATGTGGAGCTGACCGCAACGCTGGATGACCTGAATATCGCACCGTTCGAGCGGCGGGATATGCTGATGACGCTTGGTACTCTGTACCGGCTGGATATTGACCCGCAAACGGCGGCAGGGTGGCAAACGGTAGAGGACATAGTTGAGTATATCGAAGACCGCCTGCCGGAAAATGCAACGGAGGAAGATCGGCTTGAAGAACTTATCTGAATTGACACAGCGCATCGGTTATACATTTCGGAATATTTCTATGCTGGAAAAGGCGCTCACTCACTCGTCCTTTGCCAATGAGGGACACGGGAACGGCGAGTGCTATGAGCGGCTGGAGTTTCTGGGAGACTCGGTGCTCGGGTTTATTACGGCCAAATATCTGTATGAAAAGGATCGCGGCCCCGAGGGGGAGCTGACCAAGCTCCGCGCGGCGGTGGTGTGCGAAAAGGCGCTCTGCTCCTACTCCAAGCAGTTGGGGATCGGCGAGTTTATGCGGCTCGGGCACGGCGAGGCACAGAGCGGCGGTGCCGATCGGCCGTCCATCTTGGCGGATATGTATGAGGCGGTGCTGGCGGCGATCTATCTCGACGGCGGTATGGAGCCGGCGGAGCAGTTTGTACTGCGGTTTATCATCCCGGAGGTGGAGAGCCAGCGCCGCCGCCATTTCAAGGATTATAAGACCGCCTTGCAGGAGATCGTCCAACAGAACCCGGGGGAAAAGTTGGAGTATGTCCTGGTGGGCGCGTCCGGCCCGGATCACTGCAAGGTGTTTTCGGTGGAATTGCACCTCAATTCCAACATCATCGGCAAGGGACACGGGCACAGCAAAAAGGAAGCCGAACAGCAGGCGGCGCGAGAGGCGCTCGTGCTGATGGGCTATGAGGATATGACCGGTCTTGCCGGCGACAGCGGGAGGTGACGGCGTGCTACTGAAGGCATTGGAGCTTCACGGGTTTAAATCGTTCCCGGATAAGACTGTTTTGCGCTTCGGCGACGGGATCACCGCCGTCGTCGGCCCGAACGGTAGCGGAAAATCGAATATCAGCGACGCCATCCGCTGGGTGCTCGGCGAGCAGTCGAGCAAAAGCCTGCGCGGCGCGAAAATGGAGGACGTCATCTTCAACGGCACCGCCGAGCGCCGCCCGATGGGGTATGCCGAGGTGACGCTCATCATCGACAATACCACCCGCGTGCTGGAAATGGATGAGGACGAGGTGCAGGTCACCCGCCGTTGCTACCGCTCCGGCGGCAGTGAGTATCAGCTCAACGGCGCGACGGTGCGCCTCGAGGATGTCCGTCTGCTGTTTATGAATACCGGGCTTGGGCGGGACGGCTACTCCATCGTCGGGCAGGGGCGCATCGACGAGATCGTGACCTCCCGCAGTCAGAACCGCCGCGAGATACTCGACGAGGCGGCGGGCATCGCCAAATACCGCTATAAGAAAGAAAAAGCCGAAAACAGCCTGCGAAAAACGCAGGATAATCTCGACCGCCTGCACGACATTTTGCAGGAATTGGAGGATCGCGTCGGCCCGCTGGAGCAGCAGGCGGAAAAGGCGAAAAAATATCTGACCTACGCCGGCGAAAAAAAGGAGCTGGAGATCGGGCTGTGGCTGCGCACGATGAATGAGTCGCGCGGCACACTGCGCGACCTCGATGCCAAGCTTGAAAACGCCCGGATGCAGTATGATGCCGCCGGGACGAGCATAAACGAGTTTTCCGAGGCGTGCGAGCGCATCACCGAGCAGGCACACGCGCTGGAGATCCGAATGGACGAGGTGCGGCGCGATGCCGCCGCGCTGGAGGAGCAGGCGGGCGGCTATGACAGCCGCGTCGCCGTGCTGCAGAACGACATTTTCCATAACAACGAGAATATTGCCCGCATCGAGAGCGAGATCGCCGATACTGAAACGGGAGATCAGCATATCGCGGAGGACATCGCCGCCCGCAACGCCGACATCGCCGCCCGACAGGCGGATATTGCCGCCGCCGAGCAGAAGCGGCTGGCGTTGACCGAGCAGATGGAAACGCTGGCAAAAAACAGCGATGAAACCTCCGATCGGATCGAGGTGCTGTCTGCCGTTGCCGCCGATATTGCCTTGCAGTTGTCCGAAACGCGGGTGCGCTCCGTCACGGGCGAAAGCTCATTGCAGGAGATCACGATGCGGCTGTCCCAACTGTCGGCGGGTACGTTTTTGCGCACACAGCAGGCGCAGGAGGCGAACGACGCCCTGCACGAGAGCGAGACGGCGCTGAAGATTTGCTCCGACAAGGCGGACGAACTGCAAAACGCGCTGTCGGGGTATGAATACCGCTATCAAAACCGGTCGCAAAAGATGACCGCCGCCAAGGAGGAGCTGGATAAGCTTTCCCTCGATGTGGAGGAGGGTCAGCGCCGGGTGCGGATGCTGGAGGAAATGGAGCGCAATTTAGAGGGCTTCCAGCAGAGCGTCAAGGCGGTGATGAAGCAGGGCGAGCGGGGGGCGCTTTCCGGCATACTCGGGCCGGTGTCCCTGCTGCTGCGCGCGCAGGCGGACTATGCGCTGGCGATCGAAACGGCGCTCGGCGCCGCGGCGCAAAATCTCGTCTGCGAACGGGAGGAGGATGCCAAAAAGGGCATTGCCTACCTGAAAGAGACCAAGGGCGGTCGCGCGACCTTCCTGCCGCTGACCTCGGTCAAGGGGGACGTGCTGGACAAGGTGCCGGAGGATGACCCCGGCTTTGTCGGGCTGGCGAGCGACCTGGTGACCTATGATAAAAAATACGACGCCGTCGCCAAGAGCCTGCTCGGGCGCACCGTTGTTGCCGAAGACCTTGATTATGCTGTGTCGATGGCGCGGCACAATGGGTATAAATACCGCATCGTCACGCTGGACGGGCAGGTGGTCAACGCCGGCGGCTCTATGACCGGCGGCTCCAGCGTCAAGGGCGCGGGTCTGATGTCCCGCCGCTCGGAGATCGAGCGCCTGCGCAAGGCGACGACCGAAAAAATGGAAAAGGTCGAGGAGGTACGCGAGCGCTACCGTCAGCTACAGCAGGATGTGGCATCGGTCGAAGCGGAGCTGACCGGCGCACGGGCGGAGCTGACCACCGCGCTGGAGGACAAGATCCGGCTGGAGGGCGATGTGCGCCGCTTGCAGGAGCAGGCGGAGCAGAACACCCGGATGGCGGAGGAGGCGGCGCAGGAGATCGAAACGCTCAATGAGCGTGCCGCGGCGTGCCGGGATACGATGGCGCAGGCGGCGACCGAGACCGCCGCGCTGACCGAAAAACAGCAGGCGGCGGAAAAGGAGCTGGAGACGCTGACCGGCGGGCGGCAGGAGCTTGCCCGTCAGCGGGAGGAGCTGTCCGCGCAGATCGCGGATCAGAAGCTTGCCGCCGTCG
Organism: uncultured Clostridia bacterium; assembly: GCA_937902305.1. GTDB lineage: Bacteria > Bacillota > Clostridia > Oscillospirales > Acutalibacteraceae > UBA5905. Next base: position 8,705 of record CALDHV010000002.1, on the reverse strand, counting down.
GCGCTCAAAAGGAGATCGAGGCGTTGCAGGAGGCGATCGCTTCCTTGCAGGCGCGTCAGCAGGATGCCGCCGGGCATCGGGATCTGCTGAATACGCAGATCGCCACCTTGCAGGATACCAACCGCGCTATTGAGGAAAGCTGTGAGACCCTGCGCGGGCAGGCGGCACAGCTACGCGAGCAGGCGGCGGCAAGCGCCGATGTCATCGCGGCGCTGGTCAAGGAACGCGCCGACGGCGAGGCGGAGCAGACCCGTCTGCGGCAGTTGTCCCGCGATAAGACGGACGAGCGCGAGCAGATGGGACGCGAGGTCGCCCGCCTGGAGGAAAAAACGCTGAATATCCAAAAGACGGTGGACGAGCTTTCCCGCCGTCTGTATGAGGAATATGAGCTTACCCGTGCCGAGGCGGAGGCGGTGGCAAAGCCCATCGCCGATCTGGCAGAGGCCAATCGTCGGGTCACGGAGCTACGCAATAAGATACGCAATCTCGGCAGTGTCAATGTGGACGCGATCGAGGAATACCGCGAGGTCAATGAGCGGTATCAGTTCCTCAAGGCGCAGGTGGCGGATGTCGAGCAGACCAAGGAAGAGCTGCTCAAGCAGATCGGCGCGCTTACCGTGCAGATGCGGGAGGTCTTCCTCGATCGCTTCAAGCAGATCAACTATCAGTACGGGCAGGTCTTTGCCGAGCTGTTTGGCGGCGGCAAGGGCGAATTGCGCTTGAGCGACCCGGACGATATTCTCAATTCCGGCATTGATATGTTCATCCAGCCGCCCGGCAAGGTGATCCTCAATCTGGAGGCGCTGTCCGGCGGTGAAAAGGCGCTTGCCGCGACCGCGTTGCTGTTCGCCATCCTGAAGGTCACGCCGTCGCCATTCTGCGTGCTGGACGAGGTGGAGGCGGCGCTGGACGACAGCAATGTCGATCGCTACGCGACCTATCTGCGGCGGATGTGTGACCGCAGTCAGTTCATCGCCATCACCCACCGCCGCGGCACGATGGAGGAGGCAGACACGCTGTATGGGGTCACGATGCAGGAGCAGGGCGTGTCCAAGCTATTGGAAATGCGCGCCGCCGAGGTGGAGCAGAAGCTCGGCTTCAAGCTGGATGACGGCGAAGGGAAAGGATAACGGCTATGGGATTATTCGGTAAGCTCGGGCAGGGGCTTAAAAAAACGCGCGATTCGCTGATGCAGTCGGTCAATTCTGTCCTGCACGGGTTCACGCGCATTGATGATGAGCTGTTCGAGGAATTGGAAGAAATATTGGTGATGGGGGATGTCGGCACCGCGACCGCTTCCCACATTTGCGAGCGCCTGCGGCAGGAGGTCAAGGAGCAGGGGATCACCGACCCGATGCAGGTGCGCGAGCTGATGCGTCAGATCGTGGCGGAAATGCTGGACGGCGGACAGGAGCTTCATATCGGCACACGGCCGTCGGTGGTGCTGGTCATCGGGGTCAACGGGGTCGGAAAAACGACCACCATAGGCAAGCTGGCGGCTCGGCTCAAGGCGGACGGCAAGCGGGTCATCCTCGGTGCGGCGGACACCTTCCGCGCCGCGGCGATCGAGCAACTGGAGATATGGGCTGACCGCGCGGGGGTGGATATTGTCAAGCACGCCCAAGGCGCCGATCCCGCGGCGGTGGTATTTGACACCGTGGCGGCGGCGAAGGCGCGGGGCGCAGATGTGGTGATCTGCGATACCGCCGGACGATTGCACAATAAGAAAAATCTGATGGACGAGCTGGCAAAGATCACCCGGGTCATCGACCGGGAGCTGCCGGATGCGGATAAGGAGATATTGCTGGTGGTGGATGCCACCACCGGGCAAAACGCGGTCAATCAGGCGCGCCAGTTCAAGGAAGCGGCAGGTATCACCGGCATCGTGCTGACCAAGCTCGACGGCACCGCCCGCGGCGGCGTCGTGCTGGCGATCCGGGAGGATCTGCAGGTGCCGGTCAAGTTTGTCGGTGTCGGCGAGGGCGTGGACGATCTCCAGCCGTTTGACCCGGCGGCATTTGCCGCGGGACTGTTTGAGGAGGGATCTGAATGACATTTATTATCGCTACACATAATGAGCATAAGCTGGTGGAGCTGCGGCGTATCCTCGAGCCGCTCGGCATCGATGCCGTGACCGACCGCGATCGCGGCATCGCCCTGCCGGAGATCGAGGAGACCGGCACCACCTTTGCGGAAAACGCCTATCTCAAGGCGGCAGGCGCGTGTGCCTTTTCCGGTCTCCCGGCGATCGCCGACGACTCGGGGCTGGTGGTGGATGCGCTCGGCGGCAGACCGGGGGTCTATTCCGCCCGCTACGGCGGTGAGGGGTTGACCGATGCCGACCGCACACAGCGGCTTTTGCACGAGATGGAGCCGGTGCCGGACGGACAGCGGCAGGCGCGGTTTGTCAGCGCGATATGCTGTGTGTTCCCGAATGGCGACATTCTGCGTGCCGAGGGCACCTTTGAGGGCGAGATCGCCCGCGCGACAGCGGGGGAAAACGGCTTCGGTTACGATCCGATCTTTTTGGTCGGGGATCGCACCTCGGCGCAGATGTCTCCGGCGGAAAAGGACGCGGTCAGCCACCGCGGAAAGGCGCTTGCCGCTTTTTCCGAACAGCTTAAAACGTATCTACATAAAAATTAACATAGAAAGGATTTGGTTTTGATGAAAAAACGGTTTTTGGCAATTCTGACGGCGGTGTGTATGTTGGCGCTGATGCTTCCGCTCGGGATTTTCCCGGCAAGCGCGGAGGTATACGGCGGCACGAGTGAGGACGGACTGACCTGGTCGTACAATACCGCCAATGCGACGCTGACCATTGACGGCGACGGTGCGATGGCGGATTACTCCTACAGTCTGCAAACCCTCCGCACGAACGCGCCGTGGGACGCGTATGCGGGACTTACGCTGTCTCTGGTCATCGGTGATGGCGTGACCTATATCGGCGACTATGCTTTCTTCGGCTTTATTCTTCTGAACTCGGTGACCTTTGGTAACGGCGTGACAAGCATCGGAGACCATGCGTTTACCGAATGTCGGGTGCTGGTGTCGGTCACTCTGCCGGAAAACCTCGAAAGCATCGGCAAGGATGCTTTTCGCGGCTGTTCGTTTGCTTCCGTGACCGTTCCCTACGGCGTTACGGAGATCGGCGATGGCGCATTCCGTAATTGCTGGACGTTGAATACACTGATCCTGCCTGACAGCGTGACCGGGATCGGCGCAAACGCCTTTGGCGGTGCTTACGGGCTGTATGCCATCTATTTTGCCGGTAGCCGCACGACATGGAGCGGCGTTTCGGTCGATTCGGGCAATAACGGGCTGACTGTTTCCCAGATGAAGTTTGCGACCGATGCGCCGACCTATACCATCGAGGGGCACGTGCTGACGCTGGATACCTTCCCGTGGTGCGAGTATAGCTGTGACGGCGGTGAGCATTGGCAGGCGAGCCCGGTATTCGACAATCTGGTCGCGGGCGAAACCTATGTTTTCGTGCGCCGCGTGGCGGCGACTGACAAGCATCCCGCCGGCGAGATCAGCGAAAGCCTGGTGTTGGTGTTTAAGTATGCCGCCGACGCTCCGGCCGACCCTGTGGTGGAGGAGATCACCCCCACCTCGGTGACGCTCAAGACCGTTCCCGGCTGTGAGTACGCGATCGACGGAAAGGCGTGGCAGGCAAGCCCGGTATTCACCGACCTCACTCCCGGCTCGGAGCATATCTTTAGCCAGCGTTTTGCGGAAACGGCTACCGTTTTTGCGAGCGAGGCGACCGAGCTGGAAGTCACATTGCCGAAGCTGACGGTCGATGCGCCCCCCGCACCGGTGATCGTGAGATTTACCGGCAACACGGTGGTATTGCAGACGGTCGCGGGCTGTGAATACAGCAGCGACGGCGAAAATTGGCAGAGCAGCGCCACCTTTACCCGGCTGAATGAGCATATAAAACTGCCGACTTTCTATCAGCGGTATAAGGAAACCGACACGGCTTATGCCAGCCCGGTTTCCAAGCTGGATCCCCCTGAATTGCTCATTGGTGATTTCAACGATGACGGCTATATCAATTCCGATGATCTGACGGAGCTTGCCCGCATCATTGCGCAGATTCGGGGCGCCTCGGCGTATGAAAAGCAGGTCGGCGACCTCAACGATGACGGCTATATCAATTCCGACGACCTGACCCTTTTGGCGCAGTTTATCGCCGGTATCATTGCTGTGTTCCCGGCGACCGAGATATAATTGAGAGGTAAGTATATATGACCAGTAAACAACGGGCGTATCTGCGCGGCGAGGCGAACGGCATCGAGCCGATCCTGCACGCCGGCAAGGGCGGCGTGTCCGACGCGATGGTGAAGCAGGCGGATGACGCGCTGACCGCGCGGGAGCTGATCAAAGGGCGGGTGCTGGAAACCGCCCCCGAAACCGCGCGCGAGGTCGCCGAGGAGATCGCCGCCCGGGTCAATGCCCAGGTGGTGCAGGTGATCGGTCGCACATTCGTGCTGTTCCGACAGAAAGAGAAGGACTCTGCGTTTGTTTTGCCGCGCTGACGGCGGGAAGGATGACCCGATGAAGAAAATGGGCTTGTTCGGCGGATCTTTTGACCCCATCCACATCAGCCATATCCGGCTTGCCCGGCAACTGGCGGACAAGCTGGGGCTGGACGGCGTTTTGTTGATGCCGACCTATGTCCCGCCGCATAAAATACGCACGGATATGGCACCGGCGGTGGATCGGCTGGCGATGTGCCGGCTGGCGGCGGAGGAAGAGCCGCTGTTGTCGGTGTCCGATCTGGAGCTGTCCCGCGGCGGTGCGAGCTTCACCGCCGAGACGCTTACGGTGCTGGCGGCGCAATATCCCGATACGGAATGGTATCTGTTTACCGGCGCGGATATGTTCGTCACTCTGCGTACGTGGCATCGCTTTGCCGATATTGCCGCGCGGGCGGTGCTGTGCGCGATCCCGCGGGACGGGACGGATACGGGTCAGCTTGCACGCTACGCCGCCGCGCTGACGGCGGACGGCTGTCGGTGCTATGTGGACGATACGCCGGTGGAGGCGATCTCCTCCACCGTTATTCGGCAGAGGGCGCGGGACGGTGAGCCGCTGACCGGGCTGGTTACGCCTGCGGTGGAGCGGTATATCCGCACGCATCGGCTATATGCCGATCCCGCCGGGCGGATGACGCCGGAGGAGCAGTTTGCCGCGATCATCCGCGCTCGGTTGGGCGACCGCCGCTACCATCATTCGCTGTGCGTCGCGCAGGAGGCGGAGCGGCTGGCGCAAAAATACGGTGCCGACCCCGTTCGCGCCCGTCGCGCCGGGCTTTTGCACGATATTCTCAAGGATACCGACCCAAAAACACAGTTGAAAATCGTAGCGGAGTTTGATATACTGTTAGATAGAGTGGAGAGGTCGGTGCCGAAGCTGTGGCACGCCCGTACCGGGGCGGCATTTATTGAGAATATTCTGCACATAGATGACCCCGCGATCGTGGAGGCGGTGCGGTATCACACCACCGGACGGGCGGGGATGAGCCTGCTTGAAAGGGTGCTGTTTGTCGCGGATTTCACCTCCGCCGACCGGGATTATCCCGATGTGGACGAAATCCGCCGCCGCGCCGATATTTCGCTGGAGGCGGCGATGGAGTACGGTGTGATCTACACCATCCGCGATCTTCTGGAGCGCGGACAGCCGGTGCATCCCGATACACTGGCGCTTTATAACGATTTGATGATTGCCAAAGGAGGCGCGCAACAATGAATCCGAACACGGATAAACAGGTCAGTCTGGCGGGAATGGCGGGGAGATCCGCCCGTCCTGCCGGTCATGCTGTCCGTCGCGTGCCGCGACGGAAGATCAAGATACCGTGGTGGGCGATCGTCGCGGTCGTGGCGGTGATCGTGCTGATCATTGTGCTGGTCGGCGTGTTCTCCGGCGACAAAAAGACCGGCCCGACACTGTCGGCGCGGGAGCTGACCGGATATACGCTCACTCCCGACAAGCTGTGCGAGAAGGTGTCCTACTATCTCGTCGGTGTGACCGGGGACGATCCGCAGGATACGATGGATATGCTGGCGGTGCTGTGCTTTGACCGCAAGGCGGATACGGCAACGCTGTTGCAGATACCCGTCGCCACCTATATCGGTGACGGCGAGGAGCATACCGTGGCGAAGATCGGCAATGTGTGGGGTACACCGAAGTCCTATGACTGGTGCACCGTGTGCCGCAAGGCAATACCCGCCAAGGAGATCAAGGACGGGGCGCATACCGTATGCGGCGGAAAGACGGAGACCCGTCCCGGGTCGTCGGTATCTGAGCTTGCCGGGATCATCAATAAGCAGTACGGTCTGCCGGTCGATAACTATTTGATCATCCCCCGCGCGGGGCTTGCTCAGCTCATCGACGAGGTGGGCGGACTGGATCTCAAGCTGTCGGACAAAATCACCGTGGACGATGTGGAATATCTTGCCGGCACCCGCGTTTTGCCGGGCAAGGCGGCGGTATACTATGCGACGACCTTCGGCTATGACGGCACTCCCGCGTCGGACATCGCGCGGATGAAGCGTCAGCGCGAGCTGTTGGCGGGGCTGATCAGCCGTCTGTCGCGGTATAAGGTGTCGGAGCTTTATAACGATGACTGGCGTAAGGATGACATCCTGTCCACCGTGATGAACGGCGCCTCCCCGATCCGTATGGATAACAGCGAGCTGGGCAAGGCGCGTCTGCTCGGTGAGCGCAATGATTCTTCGACCCAAAACGACAAGTATAATTCCGTGCTGGCAAAGTTTATTCAGCGGCTGTGCAAGGTGGAGCTTTCCGCCTTTACCTGCCACATCTTGCCCGGTGAGCCGGCGGCAAAGGGGACGATGGCGCTGTATTCGGCGCACCGTACCGAGACGATCAATCTGCTTAAGGAAACGATGAATCCCTATGACCTGACGCTGGATGATAAGACTGTCGGGCTGGAAGAGATCTCCCGCAAGAAAAAATCCGATGTGGCGACGGCGACCCTGGACACCGTGCTGGTGGTACAGAGCGAGCCCGCGCAGACGGAATAACGGCACAAACGAAAGGCGGATCGGATGGAAGAAAAGCAATTACAAGCGGCGGTGTATTCGCTGGATCGGCACAAGGCGACCGATTTGCTGGCGTTGCGGGTCGCGGAGCTGAGCACGGTGGCGGATTATTTTCTGCTGGCGAGCGGCTCCGGCGCGACGCAGGTGCGGGCGCTTGCCGACTATTTAGAGGAGGAGCTTGCCCGGGAGGGGCTGACCCCGTCTCACATCGAGGGATACGACTCCGGCAGTTGGATATTGCTGGATTACGGCGATATGATCGTCCACATTTTCCGGGAGGAAACGAGAGCGTTTTACGATCTCGAGCGATTGTGGACGGATGCCTCCCGGGTGGATATTGAAGCATATAAAGTTCCGCAGGAAAGGAATGACGATAATCAATGAAATCATACGATTTTCGACAAATCGAGAAAAAATGGCAGAAAATATGGGAGGACGAGAAGCTCTTTGAGGCGTCCGAAGATCATTCGAAGCCGAAGTTTTACGGACTGGTGGAGTTCCCGTACCCGTCGGGTGCGGGGATGCACGTCGGTCATATCAAGGCGTATTCCGGGCTGGAGGTCATCAGCCGCAAGCGCCGCAAGCAGGGCTATAACGTCCTGTTCCCGATCGGGTTTGATGCCTACGGTCTGCCGACCGAAAACTACGCGGTCAAGACGGGCATCCATCCCCGCCAGGTGACGGATACCAACATCGTGCGGTTTACCGAACAGCTCAAGCGCGTCGGCTTTTCCTTTGACTGGTCGCGTGTCATCGACACCACCGATGAGGGATATTACAAGTGGACGCAATGGATTTTCCTCAAGATGTTTGAAAACGGGCTGGTCTTCCGCGACAAGACGCTGGTCAACTACTGCCCGCATTGCCAGGTCGTGCTGTCCAATGAGGACTCGCAGGGCGGCAAATGCGATATTTGCCACAGCGAGGTCGTCCAGCGTACCAAGGATGTGTGGTATCTGCGCATCACCGCTTACGCGGACAAGCTGCTCGAGGGCTTGGAAACGGTGGATTATCTCCCCAATGTCAAGCTCCAGCAGGTCAACTGGATCGGCAAATCGACCGGCGCGTTTGTCAATTTCCCGCTCAAGGGCATCGACGCGCAGGATCGTCTGCGCATCTACACCACCCGCCCGGACACGCTGTTCGGTGTGACCTTTATGGTCATCGCGCCGGAAAACCCGATGATCGACCGCTACCGCGACCGCATCACCAATATCGACGCGCTGGAGGCGTACCGCGCCGAGTGCAGTAAAAAGACCGAGTTTGAGCGCACCCAGCTTATCAAGGACAAGACCGGCGTGCGCATCGAGGGCGTTTCGGCGATCAATCCGCTCAATAACGAGGAGATCCCGATCTACATTTCCGACTATGTGATGATGGGCTACGGAACCGGCGCGATCATGGCGGTCCCGGCGCACGATGAGCGCGACTATGACTTTGCGAAGAAATTCGGCATCGACATCATCGAAGTCATCAAGGGCGGCGACATTTCCGTGGAAGCCTATACGGGTGACGGGGAAATGGTCAACTCCGAATTCCTGAACGGCACGAAAACGAAAAAAGAAGCGATCGCCAAGATGCTCGCTTTCCTCAGCGAAAAGGGCGTCGGTGAAAAGGGCGTACAGTATAAGA
>CALDHV010000001.1 GCA_937902305.1 uncultured Clostridia bacterium | reverse complement strand
CCCGCCGCAAACGCAGACGGATTTTATACGCCGAGCGTCACTGTCACCCCGATAGCCTAATAGGAATACGCAAAGCGTCTCTCGATAGTGTAAAGCCGTTAACCTTTACGCTATCAAGAGACGCTTGTATTTATGCGCGGATGCTTATTATCAGCAATATTTGGGGGTTTCCGGGAAAGAAAATAGTAGAAAACAGCACTGTAAGGTTGCGGCGCTTTACAGTGCTGTTTACTTTTCTTATTCCGTCACCACAGTCTTTTCCATATGTTCGGTGACATACGCCGGGACGCGACTGCGCGGCAAGCCGAGAGAAATGGACAATTCCTCCTCCAATAGCCGTACACACTCCACCAGCATCGTTTCATCGGCGGAGGCCAGCCGCTTGCCGATCGCGATGCGCTCCTGTTTGCGCTCATACAGGCATCGGATCAGCCGCACCAGCAAAAAGCGATCTCCCGCCGCCGCCGCGCGAAACAGCCGAGAGCGCTCATTCTTTTCCTCCGGCCACGGCAAAGGCTCCTCCCCCACGCCGTCCAGCAGATCGTCGATCTCGCGCGGCGTCATCAGCGGGCGCAAACGCGCCATCAGCGTTTCATTCCGGCAAGGAACATATAAAGAGGAGCGCGGATCGCTCTGGGGGCTTAATACATAGTATTCGCCGTTTTCGCCCCCGAAGGTCATTTCACAGTGATCCACTACGCGGCAAACGCCGACCTTGCCGTAAACCACATACTCATCCTTTTGAAATCCTTCTGCCATACCGCCATTCCTCCTCTCTGCCCGGATATTACTCACTGTAATATTATAACACAGCTTTGCAGGAAATGGTAAGGGGCAAAATCACCAAAAATACATGGTGATATATCAGCAAAACGCCGGGTTTCAGGCGTTTTTACTCCGCCACGCTATCTGATAGGCGATATGAAAAATCGCTCAAATCGTAGATTTCCGAGAAAGACGACGCATATTGCAACGCCATCGCGGCGCCGAGGGCAACGCATCTTCGCGGCTCTGATGCCGTATGACAGCGAATACCGAGCTGGCGCTCGATCCACTCCGGCAATCCACGCAACTGTGCCAAGCCGCCGCACAGATGGATACCGTCGTGCAGAATATCGCCGGAAAGCTCCGGCGGCGTGCTTTCCAGCACCTGCGAAATGAGGTCGGTCAGCGGCAAAAGCGCATCCTGTATGGTTTCCCCGATCTCGATGGATGTCACCTCCCGCGCACGCGGCAAACCGGTCACGGCATCGCGCCCCTTGACGGTCATCCGGGCATCAAAGCCGTACGGCATCACGTGACCGATGCCGATCTTGACCCGCTGTGCCGCCGTCGGACTGATGACAAGGTTATGTTCATTGTGGATATAGCGGATGATCGCCTCATCCACCGCCTGTCCGGCAAGCTTCATCGAATTGGATACCGCAGTCCCGCGCAGGGACAGCACCGCCGCGTCCACCGTTCCGGCACCGGCATTGACCACCATCTGCCCGCGCGGCAGACCGACATCCAGTCCCATCCCGATCGCGGATGCGACCGTTTCCGGCACCAGCGTCACCCGTCGCGCTCCGGCGGAAAATACCGACTCGATAAAGGAGCGTCGCTCCACCTCGGTGATATTTTCGGTAATGCTGACCGCAACGCGCGGCTTTAGTATCCGGTCGGAGCACACCCGCCGCAGAAAATGACGGAGCATCTTTTCCGTCAGGTCGTATTCCGCAATAGTCCCGTTTTTCACCGGGCGCACCGCCAATATTGACGGCGGTGTACGATCAAGCATCGGCTCCGCCTCGGCACCGCACGCGATCATATGCCCGCTCTTTCTATCGACCGCGATGACCGCCGGCTCCTCCAGCAAAACGCCGGACGTGCCGCAGATCACAACCTGCGATGATCCGAGATCCATTCCCAAGTTCATTCCGTTGTCCTATCCTTTCCCGTTGGCGGCTCGTCCGCTTCCCGTATCACCGCCGCCGCCATTGTCACGGCATAAACCTCTTTTGCGCCAAATAAACGCAACATCTTGGCGCACTCGTCCAGCGTTGCGCCGGTGGTCGTAATGTCGTCGACCAGCAAGACCGTCTTGCCGTCCACCGCCTGCGGCGCGGTCACATCAAATACGCCGAGCAGATTGCCGGCGCGTCGAAAAGCCGGCAGGGTCTTTTGCGGCGCGGTTTCATACAGCTTTGTCAGCGTTTCGGCATACGGCGCCCTTATCCGCTCGGAAAGCCGCCTCGCCACCGCCGCCGGCGGGTCAAATCCGCGCTCCCGCCGTGCTTTTGCGTCCTGCGGCACCGCTGTCACGATGTCAAATCCGATGCCGCCGTACTCCCGCCGGATGACCTCCGCCATCTCGACGGCAAAGCCCTCCGCAGTATCCTTCCAGCCGCCTTGCTTATATTGCAATATCTGCTCCTTGACCGTGCCCTCGTAGTAAAGCGGCGCGACACAGCGCTCGTAATGATGTTGCTTTTTCCGGCAGACGCACGCGTCCTCGCTTCTGCCGCATCGGTCGCAGACCGGCGGCAGGATGAACGGTGCCTTATCCCGGCAGAAGGGGCAGATGTGCTGATCCCACACCGTCACGCTTCCACACAGGCAACAGCGGCGCGGAAAAATCAGCGTGCGCAACCACAAAAGCGCCGCCTTCACGGAGCAAGCTCCTTTGCTATCAGCAAAAAGCGGCACAAACCGGTATAGCGGAGCGTACGGCGGTCATTTTCCACCATCTGCCGCACGGTATCCCGACTGCCGACGATGATCAGCAGTTTCTTGGCGCGGGTGACGGCGGTATACAGCAAATTGCGGTACAGCAGGCGCGGATTACCGTAAAACAGCGGCAGTATCACCGCATCAAACTCACTGCCCTGGCTTTTATGAACAGTGATCGCATAGGCAAGCTCCAGATCGGCGGCATCCTGCTTGGTATACTGCGCCACACGATCGTCATACCGCACCGTCAGGCGGTCGTCCCGCAGGTTGATCTCCTCCAGAACGCCAATATCGCCGTTGAAAACCCCGCACCCGTTTTCGCCGTCCTCCCGCTCCCACGGAATATCGTAGTTGTTGCGGGTATGCATCACCTTATCCCCCACCCGCAGGGTGCGATTTTCAAGTGTCAGCTCGTTCTTGGTCTTGTCAGGCGGGTTGAGCAGCGCCTGCAAGCGGCGGTTGGACTCCTCGGTGCCGTTTTCGCCCTTTCTTCCGGGGCAAAGCACCTGCAAATTATCAAAAATCGAGTAGCCGTACGCCTTCGGCAACCGGCTGTGGCACAACTCCTCCACCGTCTGCGCCACCTGGCGGCTGTCGCCGCGCGGCAGGAAGAAGCAGTCACCCTGATTGTCCCATTCCAGCTCCTCCCCGGCGACGATGTGGTGGGCGTTGCGCACGATGCGGCTTTCCATCGCCTGGCGAAAGACCTGCGTCAAACGCACGACCGGCACAGTACCGCTATCGATCATATCCTGCAAAACGCACCCCGTTCCGACGGCGGGCAGTTGGTCGGTATCCCCGACCATCACCAGCCGACAACCGGTCTTGAGTGCCCGCAGGAGGCTTTCGAACAGCACGGTATCCACCATCGACATCTCGTCCACGATCACCGCGTCCGCCTCCAGCGGATTGCGCTCATTACGAGCAAATTGCGGCTCATCGCTGTTGTCCCATTGCACCTCCAGCAGACGGTGGAGCGTCTTTGCGTCCCGTCCCGTCAGCTCGGCTATCCGCTTGGCGGCGCGCCCGGTCGGTGCGGCGATCGCCACCGTCTCCCCCATGCTTTCCAGCAGAGTGATGATTCCGTTAGTATCAACGGCAAATCCGACGCTATGGCCAATCAGTTTGAACGTATGGTGCGTAAAGGCCTTCGCCGTATCGAGGTCATTCGCCACAATCTTTCCGATGACAACGCCCGTGTCGGAATCTTCGCGCACAGTAAAGGTCTGCGGCGGGAGCGTAACGATTTCGTTCACATCCGTTATGGAAACGGTAATGAGAGTATCGCTAGAGCCACCATTCTGGTCGGTGACAGTCACCACGAACTTGAGTTCATGCGTCTTTTCAAAGTCAAACGCCGTACTGTCCTTCACCGTCATGATTCCATCTTCAGAAACGGTCACGTAGTCCACGTTGGATTTCAACGTAAACGTGAATACGGAATCCTCCAAATCCTTGTCTTCCGCCGTCAGCTTGCCGATGACATAACCATTATTCGGATTTTCCGGGAATTTATATTCATCCGGCGAGGTGAAGTAAGGATTGTCGTTGACGTTTCTCACCTTCACAGACATCGTCGCTGTATCCCTGAGAGTCGTATCGGCCTTGTCAATCACTTCGACGACAATGGAGTAAGTGGAATCCTGGACATAGTCCAAGGATACAAGAGACGTCACGGAACCATCATCTGCAACCTTAAACACATAGTTGCTGTCGCCGACATGACGCCAGCCCCACTTACGGAAATGCTTTTCAACCTTCGTCTCCGTCGCAACAAGCTCCACCGCATCGCATGTGCTTCCGAATGACGCAGCTGCCATCATAAGCATC